>NZ_JBBEOG010000012.1 GCF_037860835.1 Aquipuribacter nitratireducens
TTCGCCAATGGCGCCACCGGCACGTTCTCCGACCGGCTGTGGTCGAAGGGCTGGGACGTCGTCACCGCCCTCGAGAGCGACCGGACGGCCCTGTCCGAGGTGGCGCTCTACAACTCGGCGACCGGCCGCCACGTCCTCGTCGACCTCAAGGCCGGCGGCGGCACCGGCACGTTCATCGACACCTACTGGGGCCGGTACTGGGTCGATGCCGTCCGCGTGAACCTCGAAGGCGACTGACCTCTGCCGACCCCGGAGCCGACGCGCCCGTCCCCGTCAAGGGGGCGGGCGCGCCCGCGTTCCGGCCCACCCCCGATACGGAGCGGAGCGGGGCGGGTGCGTCCGGTTCCTCCGCTTACGCACCCTGCGCGAGGCAGGCGCGTCACCCGATCGCCGTACACGGCCGTCAAGGGCGTGGGGAGCCGCGCCGACCAGGAAGGAGCCACGGGTCACGTTCCCCGCGGCCGAGCCGTCACCCGGCGGCTGACGAGCGGACAGGAGCCGGTGGTGACAGTCGCGCAAGGAGCAGCGGTGCGCCGCCCGTGGCTGCTGCGCGCGCGACGCGTCACCGCGGTCGGCATGGTCGCCGTCATCGTCACCAGATGGGCGGCTGAACTGATCCAGGGTGGCAGCTCCTTCGCACCGACGCCGCCGATGCTCGTGTCGACACTCCTCGGAACGTTCTTCCTCCTGGCGCTCGGCTACTGCGTTGCGAGCGCCGTGGCCCTGCCCCGCCCCACCCCCCGGCTGTTGCTCGCCGGCGGCCTACTGCTGTGGGTGACCGGCTCGGCCACCGTCACGGCCTCGGGCGAGGCCCACATGACCGACTTCCCCGCTCCCGGGGAGGGCTTCTTCCTCGCGTCCTACGTGCTTCTTGCTGCGGCTGTCCTGGGTGACGTGCCGCGCCGGCGTGGCTGGCGGCCGTCGTCCGCCTGGCTCGACGCATTCGTCGTGTGCGCCGGGACAGTGAGCCTTGCGGGCGTCGCCCTCGTGACGCCCATCGGTGAACGAATCGCCGCCGAGGGCCTCGGCGCCCTGCTCGCGCTGCTCTACCCCATGCTCGACATCGCCCTGCTGGTCATCGTCCTCGCGCAGGTCGTGCTGCGCGGGCGCCGGCTCACCCTCTCGACCGGCGCCATCGTGACAGGGTTCCTGTGCCTCGCCGCTGCCGACAGCGTCTTCGTCCTGTCGACGTCCATGACGTACGTGACGAACGTCGTCGTCGACAGTCTGTACGGCCTCGCCTTCGGCGCCATCGTGGTCGGCCTGTGTGCGAGGCCGACCGTCAGCGGCGCCACGCTGCGCCCGAGGAGCCGGGGCACAGCCCTCGTGCTCGCCAGCCTCGGCGCCGTTGCCGTCCTGGCTCTCGACGAGGGACCCGGGCACTGGTACACAACCGTGCCGGCCATCATCACGCTTCTCGCCGCCGGCGCCCGCCTCGTCCTCGCCCTCCGCGAGGCTCAAGGCGCCGTCGAGGCCCGGCGGCTGTCCCTGACCGACGACCTCACGGGCATCCCCAACCGCCGGGCGGTGCACGCCGAGCTGCGTCGCCGCATCACCGTCAGGAAGCCCGTCGCGCTCATGCTGCTCGATCTCGACGGCTTCAAGGAGGTCAACGACAGCCTCGGTCACGCCGCGGGGGACGCGGTCCTCATCGAGGTCGCCGCGAGGCTGGAGAAGTGGGCGGGTCACGAGCGGCTCGTGGCCCGGCTCGGCGGCGACGAGTTCGCCGTCGTCTGCCGCGATGATGACGAGGACCGTCTTCAGGGCCACGCTCGTGCGCTGCTCGACGAACTGCAGGCGCCCCTCGTCGTCGACGACATCACCGTGACCATGCGGACGTCCCTCGGGATCGCCGTCCACCGGGAGGGTGAGACGGAGGCGACCGACCTCATGCGGCAGGCCGACGTCGCGATGTACGACGCCAAGAACTCGCGCAGCGAGGTCGAGGTGTACGACGCGGCGCGCGACATGTTCTCCCGCGCACGCTTGGAGAACGTGTCCGACCTCCGCAGGGGCATCGACGACGGAGAGCTCGTCATCTGGTACCAGCCGCAGGTCGACGCCCTTACCCGCAGGGTCGTGGCGATGGAGGCGCTGGTCCGTTGGGAGCACCCGACCCGGGGCTTGCTCACGCCCATCTCCTTCCTGCCCGACGCCCGTCGGTCAGGCCTCATGACCGGCCTCACGCAGACGGTCGTGACCTCGGTCGTCGAGGATGCACAGCGCTGGCGCCGACTGGGACTGGACTTCACGGTCAGCTTCAACTGCGCACCGCCGGAACTACTCGGCGGACAGGTACTTCCCTGCCTGTTCGACGCGCTGAGTCGAGTCGACCTGCCCGCGGAGGCCCTCCTCGTGGAGGTCACGGAGGACTCTTTCGTGGCGGACCCCGAACGCGCACGGGAGGTGCTCGCAAAGCTGCGCGCCCACGGGGTCCAGACCGCGATCGACGACTACGGCACCGGGTTCTCCTCCCTCGCCTACCTCCGCGACCTACCGGTCCAGGAGCTCAAGATCGACCGCAGTTTCGTCTCCACCCTGTCGACGGACGTCCGCAGCCGGGTCATCGTCGACTCAACCCGCCAGATGGCGCAGGCGATCGGCCTCCGCGTCGTGGCTGAAGGGGTCGAGGACGAGACGACGGCCGACGCCTTGGTCCGCATGGGCGTCGACGCCCTCCAGGGGTACGTCGTCGCGAGGCCGATGCCGTCAGGCGACGTGCTCGACTGGGTCGCCGGCTGGCACGCCCACCTCGACGAGGCGCGCGCCGGGGTGCTGTGACGTCGTCACCGCGTCACGCAGGTCGAGGGTCCGAGGCCACACGTAGTCGCTGAGCGGCGGCAGCTCGATGTCACCGAGTCCCACGCCCATGGACATGAGCCGATGTGCCTCGGGCATGCGTCGACGCTGCTCGGCCATCATCGCGGCGAACGGCGCCACGACCGGCAGGCTGGCCGGAGAGCCGAGATACTCCGCGGGCGTCGTGCCCGCGATGGCGCGGTACTCGAGCCCGAATGTGCGAAGGAGGGCACGCACCCGCGTGTCGAGGATCGCGACCGTTGCGGACGCACCGTTGGCGCGCATGGTCTGGATGAGGCCGTGGAACAGCGCGGCGGACGCCAGCGCCGAGCGGCGCGTCCCCCGACGGACACTGATCGTCGTGACGTCCCACGTCGAGAGCGGGTCGACGCCCATGCGTTCGAGTGCTGCCACCGCGTCGACGCTCCAGGGCGCTGCGGCGCAGTCCTGGAACGTCTTGAGGCCTGCGGGGCCGGGAGCCGTCACACGGGTCGTCGCGACGACGTCGCCTCGGTCGTCCACGAGGGAGATGAAGCGGCGCTGGGCGTCGTAGGCCCGGTACTCCGCGTCCAGCTGCTCCTGGGTGTTGCCGTACCGAGCGAAGAAGGCCCCGGCCTCGCACTCCAACGACGCTGCGAGCAGAGCACCGGTGGGGTCGACCACCAGCCGCGAGCGACCCGGCGACGTGTCCACCGGCACGTCGCTGTCCCGGTCGAGCGCGGCGACGCTCATCAGAACTCCTTCCAGACCGGCGCGCCACCGAAGTGGCGCGCGGCCAGGGCGACGGCGTCGCGCGCCTGGAACGGCTTGCATGCGTACACGTCGACGCTGAAGAACAGCAGCGGCTGGTCCCACGCGTAGAAGTGCGCCCCCGAGGTCTCCCAGTGGATCCAGCCCGCCCAGCCGTACAGCGGCGACTTGTGCGTGACCGGCTCGACCAGGGTCACCATCCCGATCGTGTCGCTCAGCTCTGTGAGGAACGCGCTGATGGCCTCCGCCGAGATGGGCGCATCGCAGTAGCCCTCGATGACGAGCCGCTGCCGGTGGATCATCGGTGCGAGGTCGGGCATCGGCTCCGCCGGCGAGACCCGCAGGAGCGAGCCGGGCGAGGGCACGTGCCCGGGCACGGTCGTGGGGGCGAGGACGGGGGACGCGGACTGCTGGCTCACACGGTCTCCAGAAGAGAAGGCGGGGTGACGAACAGCTCGAACTGTAGAAAGCAACCACTCAGCGTGTCCGCCAAGGCGCGGTCAGTTACTCCCTTCGGGAAGCACCCAGTCCCCCGATGTGACCGTCAAGGCACGCTCGGTAACGGTTCGGTTGCTCCGCCCGGGTGACGGCGGGCTCAACCGCGCGGGCGGAGCCGCACGTTCGGCAGCTCGGGCGCACGCAGCCACGAGTCGTCGGCCCAGCCGGGCACGACGCCGAAGCGGTCGTCGCGGGACTGCCACGCCTCGCGGGAGGCGACGACCTCGTCGTGGGTCCGCCCGACGAAGTTCCACCACATGACGAGCCGCTCCCCGAACGGCGCCCCCCCGAGCAGGAGGAGGGTCGACGGCTCGGTGACGACGACCTCGACGTCGTCGCGGTCGTCGCCGAGGTCGACGAGGTCCCCCGCCCCGGGCGCGGCCTCCTCGGGCGCGCCCACGACCGTCGCCGCCCCGTCGACGAGCAGCAGCCCGTGCTCGAAGGCCGGGTCGAGCGGCAGCCGCAGCCGCACCGGCCCGTCGGTGCGCAGCTCGGCACCGACGAGCGGGGTGTAGGTGGCGGCCGGGGAGGTGAGGCCGTCGAACGTGCCGGCGAGGACGGTGGTGCGCACCGTCGTGCCGTCGACGTCGGCGGTGCGGACCGGGAGCTCGGCGTGGTGCTCGAAGTGCGGCGCCTGGTGGCGGTGCTCCTCCGGAAGCGCCACCCACAGCTGGACCCCGTGGAGCGGGTCGCCGCCGTCGAGGGACTGCTCGCCGTGGGCGATGCCGTGCCCGCTCGTCATGATGTTGAGCTGGCCCGGGCGGATCGTCGCCTCGGAGCCGACGGAGTCGTGGTGCAGCGCCTCGCCGCCGACGAGCCAGGTCACGGTCTGCAGCCCGGTGTGGGGGTGCGGCGGCACCACCATGACCCGCTCGCCGGTAGCCGGTCCGTAGTGGTCGACGAAGCACCACGCACCGATCGTCGTGCGCTCGCGCGACGGCAGGGTGCGTCGCACCCGCATCGCTCGCGGGCCACCGAGGGGCACGTCCCGCGCCCGCAGCACCCGCGCGAGCGGGCCGGTGCCGGCGTGCGCCGCGAGCTCCCCTCCCTCCCCGATGTCGGTGGGGCTCGGGGCGGTGTCGAGGTTGCTCACGGCACCAGTGTGCGCTCACACCTGCGACGGGGCCTCCGGCGCGCCCGGGCCGGCGGAGCGGGCGGCGGGTCGGGAGGTCGTCGCCGCCCGGCGGACGACCCGGACGGCGAGCCACACGAGGCCCCCGAGGACTGCGAGGGCGACGACCCACGGCAGCAGACCGCCGACGACGAGCAGGACGACCCCGGTGGAGGCGACGAGCGCCTCCCAGCCGCCGGTGAGCCCGGCGAGGAACGGTGGGACCTCCTCGACCTCCGCGGCGCGGACGTCGTCAGGCAGGCCCAGCCGCACGGTGAGGGTCGCGAGGGCGGCACGGTCGGCGAGGGCGGCCCGTCGCGCGTCGAGGGACTCCAGGTCCGCCTGCCGGCGCGTGAGCTCCCGCTCGAGGGCGAGGACGTCGTCGAGGCTCGTCGCCTCCGCGAGCAGCGCACGGACCCGCTCGACGCCGGCGCGCTGCGTCGCGACCCGGCTCTCGAGGTCGACCAGGGTGTTCTCGACGTCCTCGTCCTCTGTGGTGCGGGACACCTCCTCACCGAGCGCGGCGACGTCGGCGGTGACGTCCCCGACGCCCTGGACGGGCACTCGGAGGACGAGCTCGGCGCTCGGGTGCTCGCCGCCGACGGTGCTCTCACCCGCGACGAAGCCGCCAGCGACGACGGCGAGGTCGCGGGTGCGGCGGGCGGCATCGGCGACGTCGTCGACGGCCACCTCGACGGTCGTGGTGACGACGCGCCGCCCCGCCTGCGTGGCCGTGGACGCGCCGAGCGCGACGTCGACGTCCGCGGCGGCGGCCTCGGCGTCCGGGTCGGAGGCCGCCTCGCCGCCGGCCTCGTCCGCGCCGGCGTCCTGGTCCGCACCGTCGACGGGACCGTCCTGCGCGGCCTCCGCCTCGGGTGCGGCCTCGGCGCCCACGAACTCCTCGCCCCCGCCGGCGTCCTCCGTCGCGGAGTCGGCGCCGGCGCACCCGGCGAGGAGGGTCGCGAGCGCGAGCGACAGCAGCGCGAGGACCGTGACGAGGACGGCGGAGCGGGCGGGGCGGCGGGCCGGACCGGACATGGAGGGCTCCTCTCGGCACGCCCCGACGGCGCGCTCACGAGTCTGACGCCGTGCTGAGCAGCGTGGATCCGGCCCCAGGCCACGATCAGGACACGGTTCGGCCACGACGCGGACACGGGCGACCGGACCCTTGGGCGCACCCACCGGCTCGGGCGGGCACGGGAGTCGAGCGGGTGCGCCGGATCAGCCGCCGAAGCCCGCGCGGGCGCTCACGAGCCGCTGGAGGAGGTCCTGCTCGCGGGCGCGCGCGTCCCACGGGGCCGTGCCGGTCTCCATCCGCTCCCGCAGGTGGGCGAGCCGGACCGCGGCGAGCTGGAAGCGGTGCATGGCGTCGCGCGCGCTGCGTCCGCCCCGGTTCTCCGCCCACGCGAGGGCCTGCCGCCGCTCGGTCAGCGAGCCGACCATCCGCTCCTCGGCCGGGCTCAGCCAGCCGTGGAGGCCGTACACGGCGACGTTGCGCCGGATCATCCGCGCCTCGCGCCGGCGTGCGGTGAGCGCGACGGCGACGAACGTGACGAACAGCGGCACCCACAGCACGACGAACGTCGTGAGGAAGCCGCCGGGCGCGGCGACGGCGAGCCCGTTCCACAGCGCGTGCAGCGCGACCGCGGCGCCGAAGCCGACGAGAGCCCAGCCCCACCGGGTCGCCCCGTGTCGTCGCGTGGCGACCACGAGGCCGACGCCGAATGCGGCGGTGAACAGCGGGTGCGCGAAGGGCGAGACGATGCCGCGCAGGACGAACGTCGCGACGAGCCCGCCCGTGCCCTGGTCGAGGAAAGCCGTTCCGAAGTAGAGGATGTTCTCGGTGAAGGCGAAGCCGACACCGACGAGGCCCGCGTAGACGAAGCCGTCGACGAGCCCGTCGAGGTGACGGCGGCCGAGGGCGAGGATCGCGAGGATGCCGAGGGCCTTGAGCCCCTCCTCCACGACCGGCGCCACGACGACGGCCCCGACGACCTCCGGGTCACCGCCGGCGGCGCTGATCGCGAGCGTCGGAGGGAGGCTCAGCAGGAGCGCGCCCGCGGTCGCGACCGCGGCACCCCAGCCGAAGGCGAACAGCAGCAGGCCCCGGGGCTCCGGTTCGTGCCGGTCGAGCCACAGGTACACCAGGACGAGCGGCGCGACGGGCAGCGCCGCGACGACGAGCCCCGCGGCCCACGCGCCGGGCCCGACGCTCAGCAGCAGCACGCCGGTGACGACGACGGCGCACGCGGCGACGAGCAGCACCCCGACGACGGTGAGGACGACCTGCCCGAGCCGGCTGCCGGTCCCGGGTCGCGACATGGCGGGAGGTTCCGTCCCCGGCTGGCTCATGTGCTGCAGGCTAGGCACCGGAGGTGCGCGGTGCAGGGCGGATCCGAACGGGGTGAGGCCGGTGGCTCCGCCGCGCGCCACGGCCGCCGCCGGGCGACGGTCGAACGGCCCCGGGTCGCGCCGCTCGTGGCGTGGGCGGCGTTCGCCGTGGTCGTCACCGTCGTCGTGCTCCTGGCGCTCGGTGCCTCGCCCGGCACGGTCGTCGGGGTCGGCGCCGGCGCGGTCGTGGTCGCCGGGGTGCTCGTCGTGGCCGCCGTCCTCATGCCGCCGTCGCCGCTGCCGGAGGAGCGGCGGTCGGGTCCGGACGGCGCTCCCCCGTAGGCTGCCGGACGTGAGCGAGGGCGACACGACGAGCGGCGGCGGTCCCGACGGCGGCTCCGGCAGCGGCAGCGGCGGCACGGCCGCGACGAGCCGGGAGCGCATCGTCTGGGTCGACTGCGAGATGACGGGCCTCGACCTCGAGCGGGATGCGCTCGTGGAGATCGCGGCGCTCGTCACCGACGCGGACCTCACGGTCCTCGGCGAGGGCGTCGACGTCGTCATCCGCCCCCCGGACGAGGCCCTCGCGCAGATGCGAGACGTCGTCCGCGACATGCACACGACCTCGGGCCTGCTCGACGTGCTCGCCGACGGCACCACCATCGCCGACGCCCAGGAGCAGGTCCTCGCCTACGTGCGCCGCTTCGTGCCGGACGCGCGCAAGGCGCCCCTCGCGGGCAGCAGCGTCGGCACCGACCGCGGCTTCATCGCCCGCGACATGCCGGCGCTCGACGAGCACCTGCACTACCGGGTCGTCGACGTGTCGAGCATCAAGGAGCTCGTGCGACGGTGGTACCCGCGGGTGCACTTCAACGCCCCCGCCAAGCACGGCGGGCACCGGGCGATGGCCGACATCCTCGAGTCCATCGCCGAGCTCCGCTTCTACCGCGAGGCGGTGTTCGTGCCGCAGCCCGGCCCGGACACCGACCACGTCCGCGCCCTCGCGCCCGCGCACGAGGTCCCGGCCGGCAGCGTGCCGGACTGGGCGCCCGGGCTCGGCGACGGCGGGGCGGTCACGGCGGAGCAGAGCGGCGCCTGAGTCCTCTACACTCCTTCTCGCAGTCGCGGGCCGCTCGCCGGTCGCGGCCGTGGTGGGTGTAGCTCAGCTGGTAGAGCGCCGCGTTGTGGTCGCGGATGTCGCGGGTTCAAGTCCCGTCACTCACCCCACGTGCGCCTGAGGACTCAGGTCGAGCGCGGACCTGCCGACCCCTTCCTCACGAGGACCCGATCGGCGGCCCTCCTGCGCCACGGAGCTGGCCACCATGCGCACCACCGACACGTCCACGACGCCGCCCGCACCGACGGTGCGGTACCTCGACCGGCCTCGCGCGCGTGGCCGCTACGCCCGCACCGACCGCGCCGAGCAGGCCCACCGTCGGCGCACGTCCCTCGTGGCGTGGTGCCTCGCCCTCGCACTGCCCGCCGCAGCAGCGGCCGCACTGTGGAGCGTCGGGGGGAGCGGGCCGGGACAGGGCCGCGCGACGACGGCACAAGACCTCGTCGTCACCGCTGGCACCGCCTCCTCCCAGCTGTACCCGGGCGGCGCGGGCGACGTCGTGTTCGACGTCGCCAACCCCAACCCCTTCCCCGTCACGGTCACCGGCGCGAACCTGGGGACCGTCACCGGCGTCGCCGCGTGCTCGGCCGCGAACTTCACCACCGGCGCGGGCACCGTGACCCCCGTCTCGATCGCAGCCAACGCCTCGGCGACGGTGACCGTGGTCGGGGGCCTGCAGATGCTGACGAGCGCAGGCGACGGCTGCCAGGGGGTCACCGTCACCGTCGACGGCACGCTCGTCGCCGCCCAGTCCTGACCCGACGTCCCCACCGGCTCGACGCGGTGACCCCCCGACGCGCGGTCCGGGCGATGGCCTCGACCCTGCTCGCGGCTCTGGTCGCGACGCTCGTCGCCGCGCCGGCGGCACCCGCGTTGGCGGCGTGGACGACCCCGGCCCACGGCCTCGGACAGGCCCGCACGCGGTCCCTCTCGGCGCCCGGCTCGGTGACGCCGTCCTGTTCGTTCCTGCTGCCCGGCGGCATCGACGTCCTCTGGCCGGTCAGCCCGACCGTGCCGACCGCGCGGTACCGCGTCGAGCGGACGAGCGACGCCGGTGCGACCTGGACCGTCGTCGCCGCAGCGGCCGCGGGCCCGCCTGTCACGGACGCCCCGGGCATCCTCGGCACCTACCGGTACCGCGTCACCACCACGGCGGGCTCCTGGAGCAGCGCGACCTCGCCCGTGTCGCCCAGCAGGACCATCACGCTGTCGCTCACGTGCCTGTGAGGGCGCCCGGCCCCGCCCTGAGGTCGAGGCACACGACGACGGCGTCGTCGGACAGCGGCTGCCCGGCGTGGACCTGCCGGAGCCGTTCGACGGCGACCCGCACGGTCTCCGGCGCCGGGGTCTCGGCGAGGTCGGCGAGGCAGTCGAGCAGCCATCGACGAGACCGTTGCTCGCTGTCCCCGGCGTCGAGCGCGCCGTCGCTCACGAGCACGACCCGCCGCACCGGTCCGGCCGGGACGGCGACGGCCGTGTACGGGTGGTCCTCGTCGGCGCCGAGCGGCGGGTGCTCCCCGCCCTCGACGAGCTCCGCGCCGTCCTCGCGCACGAGGACGAGCCCCCCACTGCCCGCCAGGCAGTAGCGGAGCACTCCCGACGCGACGTCGACGTCGAGGAGCACCGCCGACGCCGACAGCTCCCCGTGGAAGCGGGCGTGGACGGCCTGGTCCGCCAGACGCGCCTGCCCGGCGAGGTCGGCGCCCTCTCGGCGGGCGTTGCGCAACGCCGCCACGGTGAAGGCGGTGCTGCCGGCGGCGTGCGTCCCGTAGCCGGAGCCGTCGACGACGACCGCCTGCAGACCGGTGCCGTCGACGGTCCAGTCGTAGGTGTCGCCCACGACGCGGTACGCGGGCTCCAGGTGCCCCGCGACGTCGGCGTACGGCACCGACAGCGACCGGCCGGGCAGCTTGTCCCACTGCATCTCGGCGGCGAGGGTGAGCGACTCCCACCGCTTCGCGACGACGTAGCGGTCGGTGACCGTGCCCACGGAGGCCAGGGCCATCGCGAGCACCTCGGCGACGCGCAGCAGCGTGCGGGACGGAACTCGGCAGTCGTGCACCTCCAGGACACCGAGCCGGTCCCCGCGGACGGTGACCGGCACGAGCACCGCCAGCGGGGACGCCGTCGACGAGACGACCTCCTGGGCGACGAGGCAGCGGCCGTGGTCGGTGCCGTCCACACCGTGGGCCCTCGCGAGGACGTCCCCCACCGGCACCAGGCGGGCGGCCCGGTGGTCGAGGAGGTGGAGCACGCAGGTGGCCGTCGGGTCGACGCCGCGCACCGCCGACTGCAGCCGCTCCGGCAGCTCGTACGGCGGTGCGCCGGCGAGCGCCGTCGCGACGGCCGCGAGCAGGCTCTGCTCGTCCGCAGCACCCCAGTCGGCCGCCACGGGCACCTCCGTCCACCGGCGCCCCACGGCGCCATGGCGTGCGATGGTAGGAGGCGTGGCCGCGACACCGCACGGTGAGGAGGCGGCGAGCCGGGCTGCGCGGTCGGGGGCCGCCTTCGTCGCCGCGTGGTCCGGGGTCCCCGACGACCTGTCGGAGCGGCTGTCCGCGTCGCAGCTGAGGGTGCTCGTGGCCGTCGAGCGCGCCGGCGAGGCGACGGCGAGCCAGCTCGCGCTGTCTCTCGACGCCCTGCCGTCGTCGGTGACGCGACTGTGCGACCGGCTGGTGGCCGCGGGCCACATCGAGCGGAGCCGCGGCGAGGAGGACCGCCGGGTGCAGGTCGTGCGACTGACGGCCGCCGGGGCGGCCCTGCTCGACCGGCTCGAGCGGCATCGCCGGACGGCGCTGCAGCGCGCCATGCGGGACATGTCCGAGGCTGACCGGGAGGCGCTGCTGCACGGTCTCGCCGCCTTCTCGGCCGCCTCGGCGGACGGGGACGCCACCCGGCGATGAGGCCGCGGGCCTCGGCTGCGCAGGCCGACTCGCCGATTACTTGTCGAGCGGCAAGTATAGGGCTGTGACCCTGACGGACGCCCCCGACCGCGCGCCTGCCCCGACGGCGCGCCGACGTCGGCCCTCCGGCGTCCTCGTCGGCTCGGGAGTGGTGGCCGGCCTGGTGGTCATGGATGTGTCGGCCGGACCCGGACCGCAGTACATCGGGGTGCTCACGTGCGCGCCCCTGCTCACCGCGTCCCTGGCGGGACCTCGGGGGACTGCGACCGTGTCCGTGACCGCTCTCGTGGCAGGCGTCGCCCTCGGCGCGCTGGGCGGCGGGGCAGGGGGTCCGCAGCTCGTCCGCCTCGCACTCATCGTCGTCGCCGGCGTCGTGGCCGTCGTCCTCGCGGCGCACCGTCGACGCCACGAGCGTCGCCTCGAGCAGGTGACCGCTGTCGCCACGATCGCGCAGCAGACCATCCTCAGGCCCCGCCAGGGCGCGGTGGGCGCGTACCGCTTCGCGACGCGGTACGTGTCCGCCACCTCCGAGGCGTCGGTGGGGGGCGACCTGTTCGAGGTCCTGCAGACCCCGTGGGGCGTCCGGGTGCTCGTCGGTGACGTCCGCGGGAAGGGTCTGGAGGCGGTCCAGGTCGCCGCGCTCACGCTGGGCGCGTTCCGAGAGGCCGCCTTCAGCTGCGGACCCGATCTGCGCGCCGTGGTGAGGCAGGTGGCGGACAGCGTCGGCCGCTCGCTCGGGGCGGAGGACTTCGTCACCGCGCTGTTCCTCGAGCTCCAGCCCGACGGCTCCGGAACCATGATCGCGTGCGGGCACCTCCCACCGCTGCGGACGCGCTCCGGCAGCCCCGTCGTCGAGCTCGACGTCCGCGAGCCGCAGCCTCCGCTCGGGCTGCTCGAGCGACCGAGGGCCGAGCCGGTGCTCCTGGTTCCCGGCGACAGGCTGCTGCTCTACACCGACGGCCTCAGCGAGGCCCGCGACGGGTCGGGCGAGTTCTTCGCCATCGGACCGGTGCTCGAGCGCACCACCGACCTGCCCCTGGACCGTGTCGCCGACACCCTTCTGTCGGAGGCCCTCGCCCACGCCGGTCGCCGCCACCACGACGACATCGCTCTCGTGCTCGTCGACGTCCCGGTCCTGCCGCCGCGGCCCGGACCGCCGCTCGACCACACCCTGTCGCTAGCGTGAGCGCCCGTGACCCGCACCGCGCTCGTCCTCGGCGGCACGTCGTTCGTCGGCCGCCACCTCGTCCAGGCCCTCCTCGACGACGGCTGGGAGGTCACGCTGTTCCACCGTGGCCGCACCGGTGCCGACCTGTTCCCCGGCGTCGCGCGGGTGACGGGTGACCGCGACGGGGACGTGTCCGCCCTCAGCGGTGACCAGCGCTGGGACGTCGTCCACGACGTCTCCGCCTACCACCCGGACCACGTCGACCGGGTCGCCGACGCCCTGCTCGGCCCGGACGGCGCGACCGCGGACCGGGTGGGGCACTACGTCCTGGTCTCGACTGTGTCGGTGTACGCCCCGCTCACCGCCGCCGGCGCGACCGAGGACGCCCCGCTCCTCGAGCTCGACGAGCCGGTGCCCGACCGCGCCGACATGCGCCTGTACGGCGAGCTGAAGGTGCTGTGCGAGCGCCGCGCGACCGCCCGCTTCGGCACCCCGGCGCTCGTGCGGCCGACGATCGTCGCGGGCCCGTACGACCCGACGGACCGCTTCACGTACTGGGTGCAGCGCCTCGCCGAGCCGGGCGACCACGTCGTCCCGCCGGACCTCGACGTGCCGACGCAGTGGGTCGACGCCCGGGACCTCGCCGGGTTCCTCGTCCGCGCCGGCGCCGAGCGCCTGACCGGCCCCTTCACCGTCGCCGACGACCCGCGGCCCTTCCGCGAGCTCGTCGAGACCTGCGTGGCGGTGTCGGGCTCCGGCGCCCGCCTCGTCCCCCTGCCGCCCGACGCCGTCGGAGCCGCCGACGGGCAGGTGCGTCCCTGGCTCGACCTGCCCCTGTGGCTCGACCCCGCGACGAACGACAGCCCCGGAATGCTCCAGGTGAGCGCCGGCCGGGCACGAGCGGCCGGCTTCACCACCCGGCCGGCGGCGCAGACCGTCGCCGACACCCTCGCGTGGGTCCGCGACGAGCCGCGCGAGCCGACGCGGGGCCTGTCGCGCGGGCGCGAGGCGGCGCTCCTGGCCCGCCTCCGTGACTGATCTCCTCCGCCGCCCCTCCCGCAGCGACGTCCTCACGGTCGGCGTCGACATCGGCGGCACCAAGATCGCAGCCGGCTGCGTCACCGCCGACGGCGTCGTCGTCGACCGGACCCGTCGCCGCACACCGGACCTCAGCACGGCGCCGTCCGTCGTCGAGGACACGATCGTCGACGCGGTGCGCGAGCTCGCCGGGCGCAACCGCGTCCTCGCCGTCGGCATCGCCGCCGCCGGCTTCGTCGCCGCCGACCGCCGGACCGTCCTCTTCGCCCCGCACCTGTCGTGGCGCCGAGAGCCGCTGCGGGACGCGCTGTACGGGCGGCTGCGCCTACCCGTCGTCGTCGAGAACGACGCCAACGCCTCCGCCTGGGCGGAGTGGCGCTTCGGCGCAGGACGCGGCGAGAGCCACCTCGTGGTCGTCAACCTCGGCACCGGCATCGGCGGTGCGGTCCTCGTCGGCGGCGTCGTCCAGCGCGGCCGGTACGGGATCGCGGGCGAGTTCGGTCACATGCAGGTGGTCGCCGGCGGGCACCGCTGCGAGTGCGGCAACCGCGGCTGCTGGGAGCAGTACGCGAGCGGGAACGCCCTCGTGCGGGAGGCACGCGCCCTCGCGGCCAGCGGCTCACCGACGGCGCACGCCCTCCTGCGGGCCGCGGGCGGCGACCCGACGGCGATCACCGGCCCGCTCGTCAGCGAGGTCGCCACGGCCGGCGACCCCGCGGCGGCGGAGCTCCTCGCCGAGGTCGGCGAGTGGCTCGGCGTCGGCATCGCGAACCTCGTCGCCGCCTACGACCCCGGCCGCGTGGTGGTCGGCGGCGGCGTGTCGGAGGCGGGCGAGCTCCTGCTCGCACCGACCCGCCGGGCGTTCTCCCGCTCCCTGACGGGTCGGGGCTTCCGGCCCGAGGCCGACGTCGTGGCTGCCCGGCTCGGCAACGACGCGGGAGTCGTCGGGGCCGCCGACCTCGCCCGACCCTTCGCCCGGCGGCTCGCCCGCGCGCGGTACCGGCGCGAGCAGGCTCGGGCGGCACGCCCCGACTGACCACTGGGTTTGCATGACTATGCATAGTCATGCAAAGTGGGGCCGTGTCCAAGGTCCTCACGTCCCTGCCCGTCGGCGAGCGCGTCGGCATCGCGTTCTCCGGGGGGCTCGACACCTCCGTCGCCGTCGCGTGGATGCGCGAGCGCGGCGCGGTGCCGTGCACGTACACCGCCGACCTCGGCCAGTACGACGAGCCCGACATCGCCTCCGTCCCCGGCCGCGCCCAGCAGTACGGCGCCGAGATCGCGCGTCTCGTCGACTGCCGCGAGGCGCTCGTCGAGGAGGGCCTGGCGGCCCTCACGTGCGGCGCGTTCCACATCCGCTCCGGGGGACGGACGTACTTCAACACGACGCCGCTCGGTCGGGCCGTGACGGGCACGCTCCTCGTGCGCGCGATGCTCGAGGACGACGTCCAGGTGTGGGGCGACGGCTCGACGTTCAAGGGCAACGACATCGAGCGCTTCTACCGCTACGGGCTGCTCGCCAACCCCGCGCTCCGCATCTACAAGCCGTGGCTCGACGCGGCGTTCGTCCACGAGCTCGGCGGGCGCACGGAGATGTCGGAGTGGCTCCTGGCCCGCGACCTGCCCTACCGCTCGAGCGTGGAGAAGGCGTACTCGACGGACGCCAACATCTGGGGCGCCACCCACGAGGCGAAGGCGCTCGAGCACCTCGACACCGGCATCGAGCTCGTCGAGCCGATCATGGGGGTGCGGTTCTGGGACCCTGAGGTCGAGATCCCCTCCGAGGACGTCACCCTCACGTTCGAGCAGGGCCGCCCCGTCGCCGTGAACGGCCGCCGCTTCGCCTCCGCCGTCGACCTCGTCCTCGAGGTCAACGCCATCGGCGGCCGGCACGGGCTCGGCATGTCCGACCAGATCGAGAACCGCATCATCGAGGCGAAGAGCCGCGGCATCTACGAGGCGCCCGGCATGGCGCTGCTCCACGCAGCGTACGAGCGGCTCGTCAACGCGGTCCACAACGAGGACACCCTCGCGACGTACCACGCCGAGGGCCGCCGGCTCGGTCGCCTCATGTACGAGGGCCGCTGGCTCGACCCGCAGGCCCTCATGCTGCGCGAGTCCCTCCAGCGCTGGGTCGGCACGGCCGTCACCGGTGACGTGACGCTGCGGCTGCGCCGGGGCGAGGACTACTCGGTCGTCGACACGAGCGGTCCGGCCTTCAGCTACCACCCGGACAAGCTGTCGATGGAGCGGACGGAGGACTCCGCCTTCGGTCCCGTCGACCGGATCGGGCAGCTGACGATGCGCAACCTCGACATCGCCGACTCCCGAGCCCGCCTCGAGCAGTACGCCTCGCTCGGCATGGTCGGCAGCGGTCACGCCGCCCTCATCGGCGCGCAGGCCGGTACCGCCCTCATCGGCGAGCTCCGGGAGGGCGGCGCCGAGGCGATCGCCTCGCGCGGCGCGGTCAGCGAGGACGACGCCCTCCTCGACCGGGCGGCGATGGAGGCCGGGACCGACTGAATCCCGCGGGACGAAGGCGGCGCGCGGACCTCAGCCCGCGAGCCGTCCCCAGTCGCCCTGCAGCCGCGACCACGGCCCCTGCGCGACGACGACCCCACCGACCATGACGACGACGCGGTCAGCGCGCTCGAGCGCCGCCCGCTTCGACGTCGACCCGACGACCGTCGTGCCGCGCTCGCGCAGCGCCTGCCACAGGTCGAGCTCGGTCTCGACGTCGAGCGCGCTCGACACGTCGTCGGCGACGAGCAGCTCCGTGCGCGGGGCGAGCGCCCGGGCGAGCGCGAGGCGCTGCAGCTGCCCGCCCGACAGCCGCACGCCCTTGTGGCCGATGACGGTCGCGAGGCCCCCGGCGCTCGCGACGTCCCGGTCGAGCTGGGCGGTGCTGAGCGCACCCTCGACCTCGACGGCGTGGCCGAGGTGGACGTTCTCCGCGATCGTCCCCGACAGCACCCGCGGCAGCTGCGAGACGTAGCCGACCTGCTGCGGGCGCAGGAACGAGGCGGGGTCGGCGACCGTCTCCCCGTTCCAGCGCAGCGTGCCGTCGTGGCGGAGGATGCCGGCGAGCGCCCGCAGCAGCGACGACTTGCCCGACCCGACGGGCCCGACCAGCAGGACGAGCTCACCGCGGTCGACGACGAGGTCGACGTCCCGGGCACCGGGGACGCCGTCGTCGTGCAGCGACGTGAACCCGCGCAGCTCCAGGCGCTGCAGCGGCACGCGCGGCGGCGGTTCGGGCGCCGGGGCTGTCCCGCGGGCGAGGTCGACCCCGGGCACGGGACGCGACAGGGTGTCGACGCCCGCCATCTCCGTCGCGCGCCGCAGCCACACCCGGGCCGAGGGGTAGCGGGACGCGATCGACGCCGTCGTGTACCCGAACCACTGCGCTGCCCCGAGCGTCGTGACGGCGACGAAGGTCGCCGTGCTCGACAGCTCCCCCCGCAGGTACAGCGACCACGCCACCACGGGCAGCAGCCCCGACAGCACGGGCGGCGCGGCGCTCGCCCACACCGTGAGGCGGACCTCGCGGGCGAGCGTCGCGCTGCGCACGTCGTCGAGCCGCGCGAGGTGCGCGAGCACCGCCGGCGTCGCTCCCGACAGCTTGACCGTGCGGGCGGCCGCGAGCGAGGAGGCGAGCGACGACGCGAACGCGGCACGGGTCGCGATGGCCTCCCCCGCGAGCCGGTGCAGGCCCGACCCGAACGCGAGCGCGACGAGACCCGACACGACCATCGTCCCGAGGAAGAACAGGCCGGGCACGACGGAGCCGGACACGACCGTCATGACGACGACGAGACCGAGCCCGAGCGCCTGGTCGTAGAGGTTGTCGGCGATGACGACGACGCGCTCGGTGTCGCCGGTCTGGGCGACGACCTCCGCCGGCTGGTGCCGGCTCACCCGGCGCGGGCCCGTCTGCCCCCGCAGGAGCCGCAGGCCCAGCCGCAGCATCTGCGTCACCCACCACTCGGGGAACCTGCGGAACGCGACGAGGCTCGCCGGGACCGGCAGCAGCAGCGCCGTCACGATCCCGACCGCCGGCCACACGAGGCTGCCGGTGCCGTCGACGAGGTCCGTCCACAGCCACGCGAGGACGGAGCCGTCGAACCCGAAGACGACGACGAGCGAGAACGCCGCGATGGCGACGAGGCCGAGGCGGGGGTCGTTGACGCACAGCCGGGCGATCTCCCGCCACGGCCGAGCGCGCGGGGTCCGCTGCGCCGCCGGGCCGCGGGCGGGCCCCGGCGGGGTGACGGTCGGCGGGCTGGAGGTCGACACGGTGGGGGCGGGCGTGGGGTCGAGGCCGAGCGCCGCATCGGCGTCGAGGTCGAGGTCGCGCGCCCCGCCGGCGGTCGCGAGCAGCTCGGCGAAGCGGCGGGAGTCCGCGAGCGGCCCGGCTTCCACGACCCGCCCGTCGGCGAGGACGACGACCTCGTCGCAGCGGCTCACCGACGACAGCCGGTGCGCGACGACGATCCCGATCCGGTCCGCGAGGAGCCGGTCGGTGGCGGCGCGCACGCGGGCCTCCGTCACCGGGTCCATCCGGGCGGTCGCCTCGTCGAGCACGACGACGCGCGGGTCGCGGACGAGGATGCGGGCGAACGCCACGAGCTGCGCCTGACCGGCGGACAGTGCGTGACCGCCGTCGCCGAGGCGCGTGTCGAGGCCGTCGGGCAGCTCCGCGACCCACGCGTCGAGCCCGAGCTCGCGGAGCACCTCGGGCACGCGCGGGAGCAGGTCGGGGTCGAAGAGCGCGACGTTCTCCGCGAGGGTGCCGGCGAGGATCTCCGTGCGCTGCGGCACGACGGCGACGACGCGACGCAGCCGCTGCAGGTCGACGTCGACGAGGTCGGTCTCGCCCTCCGCGTCTCGGAGGAACACGGCCCCGCGGGGGACGGGGACGGCGCGGGTGAGGACCGAGGACAGGGTCGACTTGCCTGCGCCGGTGCGCCCGACGACGGCGTAGGAGCGGCCCCGCCGGAAGGCGAGGTGGACGTCGCGCAGCGCCGGCGGCCCGTCGGGGTCGTCGGGGTAGCGGAACGTCAGCCCGCGCACCTCGATGTCGCCGTCGCGGGGGGCGTGCCCGCCCGTCGGCTCCTGCGGGGAGTCGAGGAGCAGCCTCACCCGCGTCCAGGCGCCGAGGGCGTTCTGCAGCTCGGCGACGTTGTGGGAGACGGTGCTGACGGTGCCCGCGAACCCGAGCGCGAGCACCCACACGCTGGTGAGCGCGGCCGCGGTGAGCCGGTCGGCGCCGACGAGCGCGGCGCCGGAGACGACGAGGAGCGCGAGCGCCACCGCGACCATGCCGAGCGCGCCGCCGACGAGGACCGCCGACAGCCGCCACACCTCCTTGCCGCGGGCGAGCACCTGCGACGCGCGCTGGGCGTACAGCCGCGTGACGTACGGCTGGGCGAGGGTGGTCCGCACGTCGTCCTGGCCGTGGACGCCTTCCTCCATGACGGCGGCGAGGTCGGACCACGCCGCCTCCTCGCGCTCGCGCAACGGCCCGATGCGCAGCGCGACAGGGCGCAGGACGACGACGAGCAGGACGCTGAGCGCGGCGAGCGCGACACCCGCGGGCCACCAGACGACGAGCGCGGTGACGACGGCGAGCACGGCCGTGAGGATCGACGTGAGGATGTGGAGACCCTGGTTGCGGACCAGCGCCGCGGTGTCGTGCATGTCGTGGTCGATGCGGTCGAGCAGCTCCCCGACGGGAGTGTGCTCGAGGCGGGTCAGCTCCTGCGCGAACGCGACGCGGCACGCGCGCCGTCGCACGTCGGCGGCCCAGTCCGCCGACAGGCCCGCGAGGACGAGGCGGCCGACGAGCGCGGCGAGGACGGCACCGACGAGGCACACGACGAGGGCGCTGAACGCCGCGACGGACCGGTCGACGAGGACCGGACCGGCGAGCGCGGCGGCACCCGCGCGCCCGCCCGCTCCGACGAGGACGAGCACGCCGACGAGGGCGGTCCGTCCCGGGGACGTCGCCCACAGGTCCGTGAGCAGGCGCACGCCGCCCTCCCCCTGTCTCGTCGGTGTGGCCCGGTCAGGTGAGCAGGCCGTCGGTCAGGGTCCGCCCGTTGGTGGTCCGGGAGCAACGGGTTTTCGCGTGGCGCCGGCCGCGGGGGGCCGCCCGTTGGGCCACAACCGCTGTGCCGCAGGGAGAGGAGCGCCGGAGGGGTCCGATCCGGCGCTACAACCACTGTGCCGCAGGGGTCACAGCGCCGGAACGCGCCGATCCGGAGCGACAACCGCTGGGCCGCAGGGGTCGTGGGCATGTGGTCAGCGCGGCGGCGGACCGGGGTGCCCGGGTCCGCTGCGGCGCTCGTGCTCGCGCTCGTGGCGGATGGCGAGCCGGATCGTCCAGTAGACGCCGAAGAGGACGAGGGCGACGACGACCAGCCACAGCAGCAGTGCGACCGGCTGGAAGAAGAAGTCGAACGCCATGGCGGCAGCGTACGGCCGGGGTCGGTGGGTCAGGGGGCGCTGCGCTGGCCGTAGTCCGGGCGGTGCCTCTCGTACTCCCCGCCGAAGAGCGGTGAGGAGATGAGGAGGTCCGCCGAGGCGGTGTTGCACGCCATCGGGACGTTCCACACGACGCCGAGACGGAGCAGCGCGCGCACGTCGGGGTCGTGGGGCTGCGCCTCGAGGGGGTCCCAGAAGAAGACGAGGAGGTCGATGACCCCCTCGGCGATCTTGGCACCGATCTGCTGGTCGCCGCCGATCGGCCCGGACATGAACCGGTGCACCGGCAGGCCGAGCTCGAACTCCAGCATCGTGCCGGTCGTGCCCGTGGCGTACAGGTGGTGCGCCGACAGGGTTCCCCGGTTGTGGCCGGCCCAGCGGAGCAGCTCGACCTTCATGTTGTCGTGGGCGACGAGCGCGACGTGCTGGGCGGTGGGCACGGGGGCCTCCCGGGGTCGGGGCGGGCGGAGCTCACGATCCGTCGACGCCCGATCCTCCCACGGTCGGGGCGACCACCCCAGGGGGTCGACCGCCCGCGCCGGGTCACGCGCGGGTCAGCCCGCCGACAGCCGGGCGAGGCGGCCGGGACCCACGCGCCGCTCCCGCACGACGGCGAGGACGGTCGCGCCGAGCCCGGCGAGCACCCACACCACGAGGGCGGCGACGGCGGTCCCGCCCGAGCCGCCGAGGACGACCGCGCGCAGCGCGTCCGCGGCGGGGGCGATCGGGGTCCACGCCACGAGGGCGCGGAACGCCTCCGGCGCCGTGCCGACGAGCGCGACCGGCACGCTCACGGCGAGGAGCGCGAGCGAGACCAGCCGTCCGGCCCCGCCGAGCCACGCGACCAGCGCCTGGTTGGTGGCGGCGAGCGCGAGCCCCACGACCGCCAGCACGACCGCCAGGAGCCCGGTGCGCCCCATGCCGAGGTCGAGCGCCGCGCCGAGCACCGCCGCCACGAGGGGCGCCTGCGCGAGGGCGACGAGCGCGGCGGGCGCGAAGGCCCGCACCGCGAGCGCGACCGAGCCGGCCCGGCTGCTGACGGCCCGGACGGGCACGGCCCGCAGGAGGAGGAAGGTGACGAGCGCGGCGACGCCGAGGGCGAGGGCCGCGAGGTAGGCGAGCGCCCGCTCGACCGCGCCGCCGGTCCCGTCGGTGCTCGCGGTGACGGGCTGGGCGGCGACGCCCGTGAGCTGCTCCCGCTCGGTCGCGTCGTAGACCGGCACCTGGCCGGCCCCCTCCCGCAGACCCGTCGCGAGCTCGTCGGTGCCGGCGGCGAGCTCGGAGGCACCGGAGGCGAGCTGCCCGGTGCCGTCGGCGAGCTGCCCCGCCCCGTCGGCGGACCGACGGGCCCCGTCGGCGAGCTGCCCGGCGCCGGACGCCAGCTCGTCGACGCCGTCGGCGAGCCGGTCGGAGCCGGACGCCAGCTGCTGCGCCCCGTCGGCGGAGCGCCGCGCCCCGTCGGCGAGCCCGTCGGCGCCGGTGGCGAGCTCGCCGACCCCGCCGGCGAGCGCGTCGGACCCGGCCGCCAGCCGGCGGGCGCCGTCCGCGGTCCGCCCGATGCCGTCGACGAGGGCGGGCAGGCCGGCGGCGAGGGCGTCGGTGCCGGTGGCGACCTGGCGGGCACCGCCGGCGAGCTCCTCGGTGCCGGCGGCCGCGGCTGCGGCCCCGTCGGCGGCCTCGCGCAGTCCGGCGGCGAGCGGGTCGACGCCGGCGACGAGCTCGGCCGCGCCACCGGCCAGGGCCGGGGTCTCCGCGGCGAGGTCGTCGGCCCCGGTGGCGAGGGAGGTCGCCGCGGTGAGCGCTGTCTCGAGGCCCGCGCAGTCCGCGGCGGGATCCGCGTGGCACGCGCTCAGCTCGCCCGCGAGGAGGTCGCGGACGCCGGCGGCGCCGGTCGCCAGCTCCTGCACGCCGGCGTCCACGGCCCCGGTGCCCGCGGCGAGTGCGCCGGCACCGGCGCCGAGCTCCTCGGTGCCGTCGGCGGCCGTGTCCACCCCGGCGGCGAGCAGCCCCAGCTGCGTGGCCAGCTCCTCGCTGCCGTCGGCGACCTGGTCGGCCCCGGCGGCGAGGGCGCGGGCGTCGTCCGGGAGGCCGCTCGTCCCGTCGGCGATGCGCCTGATCCCCGCGGCGAGCTCACCCGCTCCGGCAGCGCCTGCACGGGCCCCGGAGGCGAGCTCGTCGGTGCCGGTGGCGAGGCGGGACGTGCCGCTGCTGAGCGCGCCCAGCCCGTCGGCGAGCTGCCCGGCCCCGTCGGCGCCCGCCCGGGCGCCCGCGGCGAGCCGGCCGGCGCCGTCGGCGAGCCCGGTGGTGCCGCTGCTCAGCTCGTCGAGCCCGTCGGCGAGCTGCCCGGCGCCGTCGTCCGTGGCGCCGAGCCCGTCGGCGAGCTGGTGCGTGCCGTCGCCGAGCTCCCCGGCGCCGTCGGCGGCGTCGCCGAGGGAGGTCGCGACGTCACCGAAGCCGACGTAGAGCCCGTCGAGCACCGCGTTCGTCAGCTCCTGCCCGAGCGTGTCGGCGACGACGGTGCCGACGAGCCCGGCGACGACCCCGTCGGCGACCGGCCCGGTGTCGGAGGTGCGGACGTCGAGCGTGGCGGTGACCGCCTCCGACGCGTCGTCGCCGGCCAGGGAGGTAGCCGCGGCGGAGAACTCCTCGGGGATCGTCACGACGGCGGCGTACCTGCCGTCGCCGAGCCCTGCGTCGGCGCCTGGGGCGTCGGTGAGGGTCCACGTGAGCTCGGGCCCCTCGGTCGACAGGGGCTCGCCGTCGATGCCGACGCCCGCGGTGAGGGCGGCGACGACCTGCCGGCCCAGCGGCGTGTACTGCCCGTCGACCGTCACGGGCTCGTCGAGGTTGACGACGGCGGCCTCGACGGCGTCGAGGTCGGCGACGGGGTCGTGGAGGCCCCACGCCAGGGCGCCGGCGACGACGGCGGGCACGAGCGCGAGCCCGGCGAGGGTCGTGAGGCGGGGGGTCGCGGAACGGACAGCGGTGGGTCGGGTCACGGGCGGGTACCTCCGGCCACGAGCGCCGCGGCGTGCGCGGGCCGGGCTGACGGGTCGGGCGGGACGGACGACGCACCGGCCGGGCCGCCGGAGCCGGACGGCAGCGGGCCGGAGGCCGCGACGGGGACGCGGTCGACGCCCACGTCGTCCGGCAGGACGAGGCGGGCGGCGGCCGCGGTCGACACCGTGACGACGGCGGTCGCACCGTGCACGCGGCACGCGGCCGCGAGGGCGTCGACGACGCCCTGCCGGGTCTCGCCGGGCGCGTGCTCGAGGTTCTCGACGACGACGACCCGGGCGGGTCGACGGCCGGCGACGCCGGCGAGGACGGCGGCGACGGGGTCGGGCTCGTCGACGACGCGGACGAGCGCGACGGCTCGGCGGACGGCACCGGCCTGCTGCGGGAGGACGGCCCCCGCGACCTTGACGTCGCCGCTCGACGGCCGGGTGCGCCCGGCGAGGACGAGCGCGAGCGCGGTCCGCGCGACCGGGTGCTCGCCCTCGGCGACGAGCAGGGTGCCCGGCGCCGCGAACGCCGTCAGCGGGTCGAGGAGCGACGCCCCGTCCCTCGGGTCGCGGACCTCGAGCCCCGCGGCGTACACGCCGGGGCCGGCGTCGGGCGCCGGCCAGTCGGCGAGCCGGAGCTGGTGGGCGATGCCCTCGCCCTCGACGTCGAACGACGGCAGCAGCCGGTCCAGCCACCGCGGCAACCACCACGCGCGCTCCCCCAGCAGCGTCATGACCGCCGGCACGAGGGTCATCCGGACGAGGAACGCGTCGACGAACACGCCGACGGCGAGACCGAGGGCGATCGGCTGGAGGGTCGCGTCGCCCTCGGGCACGAACGCGGCGAAGACGGCGAACATGATGACCGCGGCCGCCGCGACCACCTTGCCGGCCGAGGCGAAGCCGGTCCTCACCGCCGTGCGGGCGCCCTCGCCGTGGACGTGGTGCTCCCGCATGCGCGAGACGAGGAACACCTCGTAGTCCATGGCGAGCCCGAAGAGGATCCCGAGCAGCAGGATCGGCATGAAGCTGATGACCGGCCCCGTGCTGACGGTGTGGAGCGGGCCTTCGAGCCAGCCCCACTGGTAGACCGCCACGACGGCGCCCAGCGCCGCCCCGATCGACAGCAGGTAGCCGACCGCGGCCTTGACCGGCACCCACACCGAGCGGAACACCATGGCGAGCAGGACGAGCGACAGCCCGACGACGAGCACGACGAACGGCAGCAGCGCCCGCATCAGCAGGTCGGAGATGTCGATGGCGACCGCGGTCGCGCCGGTCACCGCGATGCTGACCCCGTGCTCCGCCTCGATCGCCGGGCGGAGGTCCCGGAGGTCCTGCACGAGCTGCCGGGTCTCGTCGGACGCGGGTCCGCCCTGGGGCACCACCTGGACGATCATGGTGTCGGCGCCCGCGTTCGGGGTCGCGACCGGGACCGCGGCGACGCCGTCGAGACCGCGGACGTCCTCGGCGACCGCCTCGACGAGGCCGAGCGGGTCGGTGCTCGCGACGATGTCGGCGGTCACGATGAGAGGGCCGTTGAAGCCCGGCCCGAACTCCTCGCTCAGCAGGTCGTACGTCTCGCGCGCGGGGGTGCCGCGCTCGGCGGACCCGGCGTCCGGCAGGGCGAGACGCAGGTCGAGGGCGGGCACGGCCGCGGCGAGCAGGCCGACGGTCATGACGACGACCGTGACGACGGGCCACCGCGTGACCGCCCGCACCCACCGCATGGCGACGGCCCCGGGCCGGCGGGGACCGCGCGCCCGCCCGCGCCGCGAGGGCCGCGGCGCCCGGGGCGCGAGCCGCGCCCCGAGCAGACCCGTGATCGCCGGCAGCAGCGTGAGCGCGACGACGACGGCCACCGCGACGGCGAGGACGGCGGTGACGCCCATGACGGTGAGGAAGGGGATGCGGGCCACCGCGAGCCCGGCCAGCGCGATCATGACGGTGAGGCCGGCGAAGACGACGGCGGAGCCGGCGGTCGCGACGGCGCGTCCGGCGGACTCCTCGGGGTCCATGCCCTCGCCGAGCTGGTCGCGGTGCCGGGCGAGGACGAAGAGCGCGTAGTCGATGCCGACCGCGATGCCGATCATCACCGCGAGCAGCGGGGCGGTGCTCGACAGGTCGACGACGGCGGTGGCGGCGAACACGAGGGCCATGGCCGTCCCCACCCCGACGAGGGCGGTGAGGATCGGCATGCCGGCGGCGAGCAGGGACCCGAGCGTGAGGGTGAGGACGACCGCGGCGACCCCGAGCCCCACGAGCTCCGTGGCGCCGAGCGTGGGCGTGCCCGCGCCGAAGGCGTCCCCGCCGGCGGTCCAGGTGACGGCGGGTGTGCCGTTGGCCTCGGCGAGGTCGAGGACGGCGTCGGTGAGGTCCGGGGTCACGGCGTCGCGGCCCACGTCGAGCTGGGCGGTGAGGAGGAGGGTGTCGCCGTCCGCGGAGACCTGCCCCGACGCGTCGGGGAGCAGGCTCCCGTCCTCGGCGAGCGGGGAGGCCACCGCGCTCACCTCGTCGAGCTCCTCGAGGTCGTCGACGAGCCCGGCCACGGCCTCGAGCACCGCGGGGTCGTCGACGACCCCGTCGGTCGCGACCCCGACGAGCTGGACCGAGGAGCCGCTCACCTGCGGGAACGTCGCGTCGAGCCGGTCGAGCGCGGCCTGGGACTCCGTGCCGGGGATCGACAGCGAGGTCGTCGTGCCCTGCGACAGCAGGGCGGCGGCCCCGCCGGCGGCGGCGACGACGAGGAGCCACACGAGCAGGACGGCGCGCCAGCGGCGGTGGGCGAAGCGCCCGAAGGCGTAGAGGAACGACGACACGGCAGTCCTCGGGTGCGGGAGGGTCAGGACCGGGCAGGGGCGAGCACGGCGAGCGCGGACTCGACCGCGACGTCGTGGACCTCGGCGGCGGCGAGGTCGCCGAGCGGGGCGTTGGGGTCGAGCGGGAGCAGGGCCGCGTTGGCGACGAGCTGGAGGGCGAGGACGGCACGCAGCCGGTCCTCGGGGGCGTCGAGCTCGGCGACCACGTCGTCCAGGAGCTGCGTGGCGAGCTCGTGCAGCCGGTCGGAGCGGGGGAACTCGGCGGGGGTGCGGAGCGCCTCGAGGACGAGGAGGACGACCCCCGGGTGGGCGAAGGCGACGGTGGCGACGCGGCGCAGGAAGGCCCGTCGCCCCGCGTCGCCGGTCGGCGTGGTGCCGCCGCCGCCGAGGTCGACCACGTAGGCCTCGACGTGGTCGATGACGGCGTCGTACAGCGCCTGCTTGGAGGTGACGCGTCGCAGCAGGCCGGTCTTGGAGTACCCGACGGCGTCGGCGACCTGCTGCACCGACGTGCCGGCGAAGCCGTGACGGGCGAAGACCTCGGCGGCGGTGTCGACGATGGCCGCGTCGATCTCCTCCTGCGAGGGGCGGACGCCGCGCCACGAACCGCGGACCGGATCGGTGTGGGTGGTGACCATAACGGTCACATGGTGGACCAGATCGGTCCGAGGTGTCGAACCGGGTGCCCCGGACGGCTCAGCCGCTCGGGCCGAACCGCTCGACGCGCACCCGGTCGGCCGGCATGCCCGCGGCGACGAGCGCCTGGCTCGCGGTCTCGGCGAAGCCGGCGGACCCGCAGACGAAGCCGGCGTCGCGCCCGTCGACGAGCGGGGCGAGGTCCGCCGCGCGCAGGCGGCCCGCCGGCCGACCCGCGGGCGAGTCCTCCTGCGACAGCGCGACGAGGGTGCAGCCGTCCAGCATCTCCTCCGCGTACGGCAGGGACGCGGCGGTCCGCGCGGCGCCGACGAGGCAGAGCAGCTCGGGCCGGCCGGTGTCGCGGGCGTGACGGAGCATGGAGACCAGCGGCACGACACCGGAGCCGCCTCCGACGGCGAGCGCGGGCGTCGTCCCGTCCCACACGAACCAGCCGCCGACGGGTCCGCGGACCTCGAGCTCGTCGCCGGGCTCGAGGACGTCGGCGAGGTAGCCGGACACCTCGCCGTCGACCAGTCGCTCGACGTAGAGCTCGACGAGGGGGTCGCCCGGGGCGGAGGCGACGGAGTAGGACCGGGAGGCGGTGTACCCGTCGGGTGCCGTCAGCCGGACGACGTAGTGCTGGCCGGGCAGGTGGCTCACCCGGTCGGCGACGTCGAGGCGCAGCCGGACCGCGGCGGGACCGGGCCGGTCCACCGCGGCGACGCGGGCGCTGCGCCAGCCGCCGGTCGGGGCGACGGACCCGGGGGTCGGCGTCACGTCAGTCGCCCTGGTAGCGCTGCTGCTGCCACGGGTCACCCCGGTCGTGGTAGCCGTAGCGCTCCCAGAAGCCGGGTTCGTCGGCGGTGAGGAGCGTGAGCCGCTCGAGCCACTTCGCGCTCTTCCAGAAGTACAGGTGGGGCACGAGCAGGCGCACGGGACCCCCGTGCGGGACCGGCAGCGGCCGCCCCTCGTGCTCCCACACGGCCCACGCCCGGCCGCCGGTGACGTCGGCCAGCGGGAGGTTCGTCGTGTACCCGGTGACGGAGCGGGCGAGGACGTGCGTCGCCGCCGGCAGCGGCCCGGCGGCGGCGAGGAGGTGGTCGACGCGCACGCCGGTGAACGAGGTGCCGAGCTTCGACCACGTCGTCACGCAGTGGATGTCGGTGTCGACGCGCTCGACAGGCAGGGCGTGCAGCTCGTCCCACGACCAGCTCGACGGCTGCCCCACGGCACCGTCGACGACGAGGCGCCACGTCGCCAGGTCGACCCCGGGCGTCACCTCGGCCGTGAGGACGGGCCAGTCGTCACCGACGTCGTACTGGCCGGGCGGGAGACGGGGGTCGCTGCGACGGGGACGGCCGGTGAACCCGCGGGTGGTCACGGCGCAGTGTCGGCGCTCGGCCCACGTGCCGACAAGGCCCCACGCGCCCGGAGCGGGTTAGCGTGCGCCCGTGCCGGCCGCCCCCGCCCCGTCCCTGCCGCGGCCGGTGTGGGTGCTGGGGGCGGTCGCGTTCGTCGTCGCCCTCGGCTTCGGCGTCGTCGTCCCGGCGATCGTGCTGTTCGCCGACTCCTTCGGGGTCGGCGCCACGGCGGTCGGGCTCGCCGTCAGCGCCTTCGCGTTCTTCCGCTTCGTCACCGGGCCGCTGGGCGGCCGCCTCGTCACGCGCTTCGGGGAGCGGCCCGTCCTCGTCGTCGGCGTCCTGGTCGTCGCGGTCACGACCGGGGCCGCGGGGTTCGCGCCGTCGTTCGCCGTCTTCATCGCGCTGCGTGCGGTCGGCGGGGTCGGCTCGGCCGCCTTCACCATCGCGGCGGTCACCCTGCTGCTGCGCGTCGCACCGGAGCACGCCCGGGCCCGGGCGACGGCGACGTTCCAGGGCGGCTTCCTCCTCGGCGGCATGGTCGGCCCGGCCTTCGGTGGGCTCCTGACGGACGTGGCGGTGTGGCTGCCGTTTCTCGTGTACGCCGCGTCCCTCGTCGTCGCCGCGCTCGTCGCGCAGCTGGGGCTGCCCTCTCCCCCTCCCGCCGAGCCCGTGGCGCGGGAGGCGGTGCCGCTGCCCGAGCGCCTGCGGGCGACCCGTCGCCTGCTCGGCCACCCCGTCCTCGCCGTGGCGCTGGTCGCGAACCTCGGCGTCGGCTGGATGCTGTTCGGCGTCCGCAACTCCCTCGTCACCCTCTACGTCGTCGACATCGGCGGGACCGCGACCGTCGCGGGGGTCGTCCTGCTCCTGGGGGCGGTCGCGCAGGGTCTGACGCTGCGGTTCGCCGGCGGGCTCGCGGACACCCGCGGGCGCCGTCCGGCCCTGCTGCTCGGGTCCTGGGTGGCGGCCGGGTTCGTCGGGCTCCTCGCCGTCCCCGCGACGGGCGTGCCCGGCCTCGTCGTCGCCGCGGTCGCCATGGCCGGGTTCGGCGTCGGCGCCGCCTTCCTCGCGAGCGCACCGGGTGCCCTGGTCGCCGACGTCGGCCGTACGGGCGGACGCGTCGCCGCCCTGCAGATGGCCAGCGACCTCGGTGCCGTCGTCGGGCCGCTCGCCGCCGGCGCGCTCGTCGACGTGAGCGGCTACCCGCTCGCCTTCGCCGTGAGCGCGTGTGTGGTCGCGGTCGCCGGCGTGGCCGCGCTCCGGATGCCGGAGACGGCGCCGTCGGTACCGGTCCGGCGCACCGACGACGCCTGACCCCGCCGACACGGACACGCAGACGGCGCGAACGTCGACAGAAACGCAGACAGACGGCGCGAACGTCGACAGAAACGCAGACAGACGGCGCCGGGGTGGAGCCGGTCCCGCGCCCGGAGTGCCCCGGGCGCGGGACCGGGGATCAGCGCGGGCCCCGACCCGCCGGCCCACCGCGGACGACGACGTCGCGGTCGAGCCCGGCGACGAGGTCACCGGAGCGCACCAGCAGGGTGTGCGGTCCCTTCCGCACGTCCTGAGGCACCACCGCGGCGACCGTCGCGCTGCCGTCGGGTCCGGCCGTCACCGTCGCGACGACGACCTCGGACGGGGCCCCGCCGCGCTCGTCGCGCAGGACGACCTCGACCTCGCTGCCCGGCACGAAGCCGGACACGGAGAGGTCGAGCGTGCCGCCCGCCGCCACGAGCCACGAGCCGACCTCGACCGCGGGGTCGGGGACGAACGCCGGCCCGACGAGCTCCAGGACGCCCCAGCGGGCAGTCGTCTGGTAGCCGGCGCCGGTCGGGTCCGCCCACGTCCGGATACCCGTGCGGGCCCCGTCCGCGGCGTCGTTCACCTGGACGTCGAAGCCGTGGAAGGTACCGAGCCCGCCGTACTCGAGGAGGCTGACCGCGGCCTCGACGACGTACCCGCCGTCGACGACCGTCGTCGCGCTCTCGAGCCGGTCGGCCTGGAAGCCCTCGTCACCGGTCCCGAACGACACGACGTTCTCCGCGCTGACGCGGACCTGCGTGTCGTCGTAGCGGTAGGGCCCGTTCTTGACGTTCCCCGCGTCGAGGAAGATCTCGACGGAGTCCTGCTGCCACGGGTCCGATCCGGTCGTGTCGACCTCGTCGTCGCTCACCTCGGCGAGCACGTAGAGGGTCTGGCCCTGCCACAGGGTGCGGACGGCGGCGGTGGCCCCGCCGGTGCCCGAGACCTGCGTGTCGGTCGTGACGACCTGGGCGTCGGACCACACGTCGTCGACGTCGCCGTCGACGGTCGGGGCGACCGGGACGGCCTCGACGGCCTGCGTGAACGACAGCGGCTCCACGAGCGTGAGCGTGCCGAGCGCGCCCGGCTCGTTCCACGCCGTGTCGGTGCCGTCGTCGGTGACGACCGCGTCGAAGGACACGAGGTCGCCCTCCGCCGCACCGGACAGCGGCAGGTGGACGACGAGCACGTAGCCGCCGTCGACCTCCGCCGCGACCGCCCGGACGCCGGAGGCGTCGGTGGACCCGTCCCGAGCGACGACGTACGAGCTGTCGCCGACGACGAACGTCACCTCGTCCTGGGCCGACGCGGTGGTGTCGGCGACGGTGACGTAGGCGGTGAGGTGGTCCGGCTCCCAGCGCAGCTGGAAGGCCGCGACGTCCTCCACCGGCAGCAGCGGCAGGCGGTCCCAGACCGGGGAGCCGACGGCCTCGCCGTCGAGCGGCACGTCACCGGCGAAGACGAAGGCCGAGCGCTGCCGGGCGGACAGCTCCCCGTCGACGACGCCGTAGTACGCGGGCTTCGCCTGCAGGCCGTCGTCGAACAGCAGCGGGTCGCCGTTGGCCGCGCGCCAGCTGCGCCCGTCGGTCAGGCCCCAGATCGTCACCGCGTACAGCTCGTCGGCCTGCTCGCGGAAGATCCGGAAGGCGTCGCGGTAGTAGTAGCCCTGGTCGACGAGCAGCGCCTCGGTGACCGGGGTGCCGGTCGTGACGTCGAGCTCGGTGACGACCTGGGTGAGGGGCAGGTCGTCGAAGGCGAGGATCGCGTCCTCCAGCGCCTGGACGGGCAGCGAGAGGCTGACGTGGAACTGGTGCCCCACGCCGTCGATCGGCACCTCGCGGGCGAGCAGCCGCTCCACGAGCGCCCGGTAGCGCGCCTGCTTGCCCGACAGCTCCGTGTTGTAGTCGTTGATGAAGAGGGTGACGGGGCGGTCGACGCCCTCCGCCGCGTAGACGTCGTTGAACGCCTCGTCGGCGTAGACGAACGCGAGGTCGACGAACTCCTCACCGAGGACCCGGTACCACTCGCTGCGGCGCATGCCGTCGGAGAACTCCCCGGAGTCCGAGATGACCTCGTTGACGACGTCCCAGGCGACGAGGGGGTTCCCCTCGCTGCCGAAGGGCCCGTAGTCGTCCGCCAGCGTCTCGGCGACGGAGAAGACGTGCGTCCGCATCCGCTCGCGCAGCACCTGCTTGTCGGCCTCGCTCGTCGTGAGCGGCGAGCCGTCCGCGGCCTGGAAGAACCACGCCGGCGTCTGGCTGTGCCACACGAGGACGTGGCCGTACACGCGCAGGTCCTCCTGCACGGCGAAGTCCATGATCGCCTCCGCCTGCGGGTGGAGGCGGAACGTCTCCGGCCCGCTGCCGGAGTACCAGGCCTCCGGCTTCATGTGGTTCTCGGCGCTCACCTGGTCGAAGTGCCGGGTGAGCAGCTCCGCCGCGGGGCCGGTGGTCTCGCGCTGGTCGATGGCGACCCCGACCGGCCACGGGACGGTGTCCTGGATCGGGGTGACGTCCTGGATCTCCGGCGCCTCGAGCGGGGTGATCGCGACGTCGTCGACGAGGAAGCTGCCCGCCGAGCCGTCGGGGTAGGCGGTCTCGAAGTAGACGAAGAGCGAGTCCGCGGTCGGCACCTGGTAGGTGGCGCTCACCCGGGTCCAGCCGGCCGAGGTGACGCCGGCGAACTGCCCCACGGTGTCGAAGGAGGTGGCCCCGCCGCCGGTGCGCTGCATGCTGAGCCAGACGTCGTCCGCCGTGGCGCCGGGCGCGAAGCGCACCTGCGCGGTGATCTCGTAGGTGGTGCCCGTGGTCATGAGGCCCGTGACGTCGCGGCCGATGCCGTCGCCCTGGCTGCTGCGCCCGCTCACGAGCGCCGACCGGGTGCCGGTGGCCGCGTAGTCGGTCGTCACGGCGAGCGTCGGGTCGCCGTCGCCGTCACCGCGCGGCACCCAGCCGTCGAGACCGTCCTCGAAGGAGGTCTGCAGGCCGGGACCGACGGGACCGTCGGGGTCGCCGGAGTCCTCGGCTGCGGCGGTGACGACGACGTCGTCGACGAGCACGGTGTAGGTCGAGCCGGTGTCCTCCGTGCCGACGTAGAGCTGCGTCTCGGCGGGGTCGACGTCGGCGGGCAGCGTGTAGGTGCCGGTGATCGTCGTCCAGCCCGTCGCGTCGACGGTGCCGCTCGCGACCCAGGTGTAGGCCGGCTTGAGCACGAGGCGCACGCCTGCGCTGCCGCTGGCGCCCTCGGGCAGGCGGGCCCGCAGCGAGAACGCGTACTCGCGGTCGGCCTCGAGGAGGCCGAGCGGGGACTGGATGCCGTCGAAGTCCGCGGTGCGCGTGATGCTGAGGGCGCGACCGGCGCTCCCGTCGGCCCCGGCGGCGTCGACGAACGTCAGCGTCGGCGACCCGCTCTGCGTCCACGGCTCGAACGAGTCGGCGTCGAAGTCGAGGGACGTGACGGTCTCGACGTCGGGACCGGTCGGCCCGCCGGTGATGACGACGTCGTCGACGAGGTAGTCGTAGGGCCCGGCGAGGGCGCCGGTGCCGATGTAGACGCGCTGGGTGGCGCTGTCGCCGTCGGCGGGCACGGTGTACGTGCCGCTGACGGTCGTCCACGCGTCCGCGGTCATCGTCGAGTTGCCGACCCACGTGTAGGCGGGCTCGACGACGAGGCGGACCCCTGCGCTGCCGGCGGTGCCGGGAGCGAGCCGCACGCGCATCGAGAAGGTGTAGCTCGCGCCCGGCTCGAGGAGCCCGGGAGGGCTCTTGATGCCGTCGTAGTCGTTGACCCGGCCCGCGACGAGCAGCGCGTTGCCGCCCTCGCCGTCGTCGACGACGGACAGGGTCGCGTCCCCGTTCTGCACCCACGGTCCCGTGGTGCCGTCCTCGAAGTCGGTGCTGACGACGACGGGCTCGTCGCCCGCCGACGTGGTGCCCGCTCCTGTGGCGGGGCCCGCGAGGCCCCCCGCCACGACGAGGACGAGCAGTGCCGCCCCCCATGTCCTCACGCGTGCGCGTGACAGCTGCATCGATCGCTCCCTTGCGACTCGGTACCGGTTCCGCCGTTGGTGGTGCTGGTGCTGGTCCCGCTTCCCTGGCTCAGCCCTCCCCCGCCGGTGCGCCGCGCTCGACGCGCGACGTCGACAGGCGCTCGTCGCCCGTGCCGACCTCGTGGACCCCGCCGACGAGCTCGACGCGGGCGCAGACCCGCCGCTCGACGGGCGTGCCGACCCACAGCTCGACGTCGCCGGGCTCGACGACGCGGTGCATGCGACGGTCGGACAGCGCGAGCCGGGTCGTCGGCACCTGCAGGTGGACGACGGCGGACTCCCCCGGCGCCAGCGGCACGCGCGCCCAGCCCAGGAGCTGGGCGACGGGCCGGGTGACGGACGCGACCAGGTCGCGGGCGTACAGCTGGACGACCTCCGTCCCGGCGCGCTCGCCCGTGTTGCGCACCCGGACCGAGACGTCCAGGCGGCCGCCGGTGGGGACCTGGGCGGGCACGTCGAGCGCGTCGTGGGCGAACGTCGTGTACGACAGCCCGTGCCCGAACGGCAGCACCGGCGCGGTCTCGACGTTGCTCACCGACGACGCCCCTCCGAGGGTCGGGTGCAGGTACGACGCGGGTTGGGCACCGGCGGAGCGGGGCAGGCTGACCGGGAGACGCCCGGAGGGGTTGACGCGACCGGACAGGACGCCCGCGACCGCGGCCGCACCCTCCTGGCCGGGGAAGAAGGCCTGCACGACGGCGGCGCACCGCTCGACCGCCCAGCCGATCGCGTACGGCCGACCGGTGACGAGGACGAGGACGACGGGCGTGCCGGTCGCGAGGACCGCCTCGACGAGGTCGCGCTGGACGCCCGGCAGCTCGAGGTCGTCGCGGTCGCAGCCCTCTCCCACCGTGCCGCGCCCGAAGAGCCCGGCCTGGTCACCCACCACGAGGACGGCGACGTCGGCCCCCTGCGCGGTGGCGACCGCCGACGCGAGCTGCGAACGGTCGTCGTCGTCGACCGCGCAGCCGCGGGCGTAGGACACGTGCGTCGAGAGGAGCTCGTCGCGCAGCGCGGCGAGCACGGTCGGCGCCTCGATCCCCGTGGCCGTGCCCGGGTGGTGCGCGAGGACGTGGTTGACGAAGGAGTAGCAGCCGAACAGCGCCTCGTGCCGGTCGGCGTTCGGGCCGATCACCGCGACGTGCGCGCGCGGCCGGAGCGGCAGCACCCCGTCGTTCGCCAGCAGCACGACGGACTCCTCCGCCAGCCGCGCGGCGAGCTCCCGGTGAGCCGGCGGGTCGAGGTCCACGTCGCTGTCACGGCCGTCGTCGACGAAGTCGGCGTCGAGCAGCCCGAGCTCCTCCTTCTGCCGCAGGACGCGCACGACCGCCCGGTCGACGAGGGCCTCCGGCACCCGGCCCGCACGCACCTGCTCCGCGAGCGGCGCGAGGTAGGCGTTGCCCGTCGGCAGCTCGACGTCGACCCCGGCCTCCAGCGCCTGCGCGGCGGCGTCGCCGAGATCGGCGGCCACGCCGTGCAGGGTGTGGAGGAACGCGACGCCGAAGTAGTCGGCCACCAGCGTGCCGTCGAAGCCCCACCGCTCCCGCAGCAGGCCCGTCAGCAGCCGCGGGTCGGCCGCGACCGGGACCCCGTCGACCTCGGCGTAGGAGTGCATGACCGAACGGACGCCGCCGTCGAGGACGGCCATCTCGAAGGGGACCAGCAGGACGTCGGCGATCTCCCGCGGCCCGGCGTGCACGGGGGCGAGGTTGCGACCGGCGCGCGAGGCGGAGTACCCGACGAAGTGCTTGAGGGTCGCGACGACGCCGGTGTCCTGCAGGCCCTGCACGTACGCGGTGCCGACCTCGCCGACGAGGAACGGGTCCTCGCCGATGCACTCCTCGACCCGTCCCCAGCGCGCGTCGCGCACGACGTCGAGGACGGGCGCCAGGCCCTGGTGGACGCCCAGGGCGGCCATGCTCTCGCCGATCGCGCGGCCCATCTCCCGCACGAGGTCGGCGTCGAAGCTCGCCCCCCACGCGAGCGGCGTCGGGAAGGTCGTCGCCTGCCACGCGGCGAGGCCGGTGAGGCACTCCTCGTGGGCGATCGCGGGGATCCCGAGGCGGGTGTTCTGCTGCAGCCAGCGCTGCGCGTTGCGCAGGACCTTGCGGCCCGCCGCCGGCGCGAGCGGCTTCGTGCCGAACACCCGCGTGAGGTGACCGAGCCCGTGGACGGCGAACCCGTCGAGCTCCGGCGGCACGTCGCCGACCATGGCGTCCTGCAGGGGCGCGACGACGTCGCCGCCGTCGGCGCCCGCCCCGATCCAGAGCCCGACGAGCTGCCCGAGCTTCTCCTCGAGCGTCATACGTCCCAGGAGGTCGCGGACCCGGTCCGAGGCCGGCTCCGTCGTCGTCGGTGCACCGAGCACGTGCGTCATCCCTTCACCGCCCCGGTGAGCCCACCGACGATGCGGCGTTGAGCGAGGAGGAAGAACACCAGGGCGGGGACCATCGCCAGCGACGTGAAGGCGAGGACCGCGGCGGTGTCCTGCGTGTACTGCGTGGAGAACGTCGCGACCCCCAGCGGGAGCGTGTACGCGTCCGGGCTGCCGAGCACGAGCAGGGGCAGCAGGTAGGCGTTCCACGACTGGACGAAGGCGAGGACCCCGACCGTGATGAGCCCGGGCCCCGACAGCGGCAGCGCGATGCGCCAGAAGAAGCCGAGCCGGCCGCAGCCGTCGACGAGCGCGGCGTCCTCCAGCTCGTCCGGCAGCGCCCGCAGGAACGGCCGGAGGATGACGACCGTCATGGGCAGGGCGAACGCCGCCTGCGGCAGCGCGACCCCGAGCGTCGTGTCCGTCAGTTGCATCTGCCGCAGCAGGAGGAACAGCGGGAGGATCGCGACGGTCAGCGGGAAGAGCAGCCCGAGGGTGAAGAACGTGTAGAGCGCCTCACGGCCACGGAACTGGTAGCGCGACAGGGCGTAGGCGGCCATGACACCGAGGCCGACCGCGATGACGGTCGTGAGCGTCGCGACGACGGTCGAGTTGAGCGCCTGGCGCCAGAACGTGTCCGAGGTGAGGACGGCGACGTAGTTGTCGCTGATCCACGGGTCCGGCAGCCCGACGGGGTCCGCCGTGATCTGCCCCGTGGAGCGGAAGGCGCCGAGGACGGCGTACACGACCGGGGCGAGGGTCGCGACGGTGACGACCGCGGCCACGAGGTAGACGGCGACGGTCGAGACGCCGAGGCGGCGGCGCGGGGCCCGGTCGAGCGTGCCCGCGGGTCCGCCGCCGGAGCGGTGCCCGTCGGAGGCGCGGGTGTCGGGACGCTGGTCGGTGGCGCTCATCGCACTCTCCCGCTCGTCGGCGCGGTGTCGCGTCGCATGACGAGCTGCTGGTAGGTGATGGCGAGCAGGAACGAGACCGCGAAGAGGATGACGGCGACGGCGCTGCCGTAGCCGAAGCGGAACCGCTCGAAGCCCTGCGAGATCAGGTAGGTGACCATCGTGCTGCTCGCGTTCGCCGGGCCGCCGCCGGTCATGATCCACACCATGTCGAACAGCTGCAGCGAGCCGATCATCGACAGGAAGACCCAGATCCGGATGGTGGGCCCGAGCAGGGGGATGGTGATGTTCCACTGCGTCTGCCACCAGGAGGCGCCGTCGAGGGCGGCCGCCTCGTGCAGCTCCTGCGGGACGCCCTGGAGGCCGGCGAGGAACAGGATGATCGCGAAGCCGACGTACTTCCACGTCAGCACGACCATGAGCGTGAACAGGACGACGTCGGGGTCGCCGAGCCACAGCTGGCGGAGGCCGCCGAGCCCGACCGAGGCCATCGCCTCGTCGACGACACCGTTCGGCTGGAGCATCAGGAGCCAGATGACCCCGGCGACGACCTCGGCGAGGACGTACGGCACGAAGATCAGCGTCCGCAGGACCCCGCGGCCGCGGATGTCGCGGTTGAGCAGCAGCGCGATCCCCAGCCCGAGCGGGAGCTGGATGAGGATCGACAGGACGACGATGAGCAGGTTGTGCCCGATCGCGTCCCGGAACACGGGGTCGCCGAGGGCGAGGGAGTAGTTCCCGAACCCGATGAAGTCGTCGAGCGCCTCCAGCCCGTTCCAGTTGAAGAGGCTGTAGTACGCGGCCTGGACCATCGGGACGAGGACGAACGTGAGGAACAGCGCGAGGGCCGGGAGCACGAGCAGGGCGACCTCGGCACGCCTGCGCCAGTCGTTGCCCGTCGACCCGCGCCGGGCCCGGGCCGGGCCCCCCGGCCGCGCGGTCGCGCGGCCGGGGGTCACCGGGGTGTGAGTCGGCACAGCCGTCACTGCGTGGCGGCGGCGGCCTCGACCGCCTCGACGACGTCCTCGGGGGTCGCCTCGCCCGCGAAGAGGAGGGCGACGGCGTCGTTGAGGGCGCCTCCGACGTTGGGGCCGTAGGCGGTGTCGAGGTACAGCTGGACGTACGGCGCCTCGTCGCGGTAGTCGGCGAGGACCGCGAGGTTCTCGTCGGCGACCGCCTCCTGCGTGCCGGCGACGGTCGGGATGCCGATGCCGGTGCCGCCGAAGCCCTCCTGGTTCTCCGGGCTCATGACGAAGGCGAGGAAGTCCGCGCACTCCGGCGGCGCCTGCGCCGAGCAGGAGAAGCCGTCACCGCCACCGAGGGCCGCGGTGGGGTCGCCCTCGCCGTCGGTCGTCGGGAACGGGAACCAGCCGAGGTCCTCGCCGAGGCCCGTGCCGTCCTCGGTGAGCCCCTCCATGACGCTGGGGTTCCAGTGGCCCATGAGCTCCATGGCGACCTCGCCGGTCGCGAGGAGGCCCGCGGAGCTCGTCGCGCCCTGCTGGGCGGACGTGCCGAGGTAGCCCTCGTTGAACGGCTCGGCCTCGACGATCTCCTGGACGACCTCGCCGGCGCGCACGAAGCACGGGTCGGAGAAGTCGAAGGTCTGGCCGGCCTCCTCGAGCGTGTCCTGGTCGCACTCGCGGACCGCGGCGTAGTACCACCAGTGGGCGGCCGGCCACTTGTCGGCGGCGCCGACGGCGACCGGCGTGATACCGGCGTCCTTCAGCTGCGCGGTGACGGAGAGGAACTCCTCGAGGGTCTCGGGGGTCTCGCTGATGCCCGCCTCCTCGAAGAGCGCCTGGTTGTACCAGACGCCCACGACGCCGAGGGAGAACGGCAGGCCGTACACCCGGTCGTCGACGGTCCAGCCGGCCGCGGAGCCACCGACGGGCTCGATCGCGTCGGGGATCTCGTCGGTGAGGTCCATGAGCAGGCCGGACTCGACCTGCTGCTGCATCTCGCCGCCGCCCCACTGCTGGAACAGGTCGGGCGGGTCGTTGGACTGCAGCGCGGCCGTGAGGCGCGTGCGCAGGTCCTCGTTCTGCAGGGCGCTGATCTCGATGGAGACGTTGGGGTTCTGCGCCTCGTACTCGTCAGCGATCCCCTGCCAGTAGCCGAGGGCGGGGTCGTTGTTGCCGTTGTGCCACCACGTCAGCGTGACGTCCTCGCCACTGCTGCCCCCGGCGGCCTCGCTGGCGCCACCTCCGGCGGTCGTTGCGTCGTCGCCACCGCAGGCGGCCACGAGCGTGGCGCTGAGGCCCAGGGCCGCGGCGGCGAAGAGGGTGCGGTTCCTCGTCATGTTCCATCCCTTGTCCACGTCGACAGGTGCTGTCGGGGTTAGGTTGCACACTCATCCGAATCGATGTCAATCGTTATCGATAACGTTTTAGTAGCGCTAGGGTGCAGCCGTGAGCGCTGGCCGGGTGACCATCACCGACGTCGCCCGGACCGCCGGGGTGTCGGTCGCGACGGTGTCGAAGGTCATCAACGGCCGCTACGGGGTGGCCGCCGCGACCACCGAGCGCGTGCAGCAGGTCATCGACACCCTCGGCTACGAGTCGAGCCTCGTGGCGAGGAGCCTGCGCAGCCACCGCACCAACGTGGTCGGGATCCTCGTCGCGGAGTTCGAACCCTTCAGCACGGAGATCCTCAAGGGCGCCTCGGCGGCCATCGCCGGCACGGGCTACGAGCTGCTCGCGTACTCCGGCGGCGGCCGCCACGGCAGCGAGGTCGGGTGGGAGAAGCGCTACCTGTCGCGGCTGTCGGGGACCCTCATCGACGGCGCGGTCCTCGTGACGCCGACCGTCGTCGACCCGGACGGCGGGGTCCCCGTCGTCGCGATCGACCCCCACACCGGTCCGGCGGACATGCCGACCGTCGACTCCGACAACCTCGCGGGCGCGGTCCTCGCCGTCGAGCACCTCCTCGCGCTGGGGCACCGGCGCATCGGCCACCTCGGCGGTCGTCCCGACCTCGAGTCGTCGCGGCTGCGCGAGCTCGGCTACCGGCAGGCGCTGCAGGCGGCGGGCGTCACGGTCGACCCGGCGCTCGTGCGGGTCGGCGGCTACGCCAGCGACACCGCGACCGGGCCCGCCCGCGAGCTGCTCAGCCTCCCTGAGCGCCCCACCGCGCTGTTCGCCGCGAACGACACCTCGGCGCTCGCCGCCGTCGAGGTCGCGCTCGAGCTCGGGCTGCGCGTGCCGGAGGACGTCTCCGTCGTCGGCTTCGACAACGTGCCCGAGTCGGCCCTGTCGCGCCCGCCCCTCACCACCGTCGCGCAGCCGATGCAGCGCATGGGACGCGAGGCGGTCGAGCTCCTGCTCCACCTGCTCGACGGCAGCGGCGAGGAGCGTGCGACCCACGTCCGGCTGCCGACCGAGCTCGTCGCGCGCGCGTCGACGCGCGCGATCTGACGCGCTCCGACCCGAGAGGACGACCGCCCGTGCACACCGACCTGCCCCTGGAGGAGCTGCGCGTCCGCCGGAGCGCGGTCGTGGAGCCGGCCGACTTCGACGACTTCTGGGCACGGACCCTCGACGAGGCCCGCCGTGCCGACGACGAAGCACCTCGGCTCGCGCCGGTCTCCCACCCGCTCCGCACGCTCGTGGTCGACGACGTCACGTTCCCCGGCTTCGCCGGCGAGCCGGTGCGGGCGTGGTTCCGCCGCCCGGCCCGCGCCGACGGGCGCCTGCCGGTCGTCGTCGAGCACGTCGGCTACGGCGGCGGTCGTGGGCACGTCCTCGACGGCCTCGCGTGGGCCTCGGCCGGCTTCGCCCACCTCCTCGTCGACAGCCGCGGCCAGGGAGCGGGCTGGAGCCGCGGCGACACCCCCGACCCCCACGGCAGCGGGCCCGCCGTCCCCGGCGTCATGACGCGCGGCATCGAGGACCCCGAGACGTACTACTACCGCCGCTACCTCACCGACGCCGTCCGCGCCGTCGACGCCACCCGGCGCCTGCCGGGCGTCGACCCCGACCGGCTCGCCGTCGTCGGGACCAGCCAGGCGGGGGCGGCGGCGCTCGCCGTCGCGGGCCTGCGCGACGACGTCGCCGCCGTCGTCGCCCAGGTGCCGTTCCTCTGCGACGTGCCTCGCGCCATCACGGTCACGGACGAGTCGCCGTACCGGGAGGTCGCGGACTACCTCGCCCGCCACCGCGACCGGGAGGAGCAGGTGCTGCGCACCCTGTCGTACGTCGACGGGGTCGTCATGGCCCGCCGTGCGACGGCGCCCGCCCGGTTCTCTGTCGCGCTCATGGACGCCGTCACGCCGCCCTCGACCGTCTTCGCCGCCCACAACGAGTACGGCGGACCGGCACGGCTGCGGGTGTGGCCGTACAACGGCCACGAGGCCGGGGAGGCCGACGACCTCGCCGAGTCCATCGCCTTCGTCTCCGACGTCCTCGGGAGCCCCGCGTGACCGACCTCTCGCACCGTCTCGTCGAGCAGGTCGTGCAGGTGCAGCGCGCCGACGGGTCACCGCTGGCCCACACCGACGTCGACGTCGAGCAGCGTCGCCACGCCGTCGCCTTCGGCTGCACGGGCTTCGACGCCCCCGGGCTGCCGGGGGACCCGGCTCTCGAGCGGCTGTGGCTCGACCTGTTCGACACCGCGACGCTGCCGTTCTACTGGGGCAGGCACGAACCGGTCCGGGGCGAGCCGCGCACGGAGGAGCTGCTCGACCTGGCGCACTGGTTCGCCGAGCGCGGCGTCCGGCTCAAGGGGCACCCCCTCGCGTGGCACACGCTCGCACCGGCCTGGCTCGCGCCGCTCACGACCGACGAGGTCGAGCAGGCGCTGCGGGCGCGCATCCGGCGCGAGGTCGACGCCTTCCGTGGCCTCGTCACGACGTGGGACGCGATCAACGAGGTCGTCATCATGCCGGTCTTCGACAACGAGGCCGCGCTCGAGGGCGGCGGCCAGCCGCCCAGCGCGATCACCCGGCTGTGCCGCGAGCGAGGGCGCGTCGCGACCGTCCGCCTCGCCTTCGACGAGGCCCGCGCCGCCGACCCCACCGCGACGCTCCTCCTCAACGACTTCGACATGTCGACCGCCTTCGAGTGCCTCGTCGAGGCCGTGCTCGAGGGCGGGGTGCAGGTCGACGCGATCGGCCTGCAGAGCCACATGCACCAGGGGTGGTGGGGCGAGGAGCCGACACGCGCCGTCCTCGACCGCTTCGCCCGCTACGGGCTCCCTCTCCACATGACGGAGACGACGCTGCTGTCCGGCGACCTCATGCCCCCGGAGGTCGACGACCTCAACGACTACCAGCCGGAGGTGTGGCCCTCGACGCCGGAGGGCGAGGCACGTCAGGCCGAGGAGCTCGTCCGGCACTACACGACGCTCATGGCGCACCCGGCGGTGGAGGCGGTGACGTACTGGGGACTCACCGACGCGGGGGCGTGGCTCGGCGCCCCCGCGGGCCTCGTCCGCCACGACGGGACGCCGAAGCCGGCGTACGACGCGCTGCGCGCCCTGGTCCGGGACGAGTGGTGGCACCCGCGGCGGACCTACCGGACCGACGCGACGGGCCGGCTCCGGCTGCGTGGCTGGCGCGGGGAGTACTCGCTCCGGGTCGAGGAGGCGGGCGGCGCGGCCGCCGCGACGTTCGTGCTCGGCGACGACGGCGTCGTGGTGCGTCCTGGCTGAGCGGCGGGTGGCGGAGACCTCCACTCGAGACGTTTGGACGCCTCGGACATGCGGCATCATGAGCGTGTGTCGTCCCAGCAGGAGAGGGGCCGCGGCCGACACACACGCCCGTCGACAGGGACCGACGGGCCCGTCGACGCGGCGAGGAACGCGGCTGCGCCCGTGACGGAAGGCATCGGTCGGCCCGGCGCCGCCGGGCCGCTCTCGAGCACCGTCGAGCGGCTCCGCGACGAGGTGGAGGGCTTGCACCGGAGCAAGCAGCACCGTGCGGTGATCGAGCAGGCGAAGGGCGTCCTCATGGGGCGCGACGGCGTCGACGCCGCCACCGCCTTCCAGCGGCTGCGGCAGCAGGCTCGCGACAGCAACCGCAGGCTCGTGGACGTCGCCGCCGACGAGCTCGCCCAGCGCGGGTCCGGCGCCATGGGCGCCGGCCCGGCGCCGACCTCGCTGCCGGACCTCTCCCCCGACCGGACCCGTGCCCCGGCCCCGACGTCCCCGGGCGAGTCCCCGGCCGGTACCGCGACCTCGGTCGGCCGGCCGCAGCCGGGTAGGCCGTCGCAGCGGTTCGACCGCTCGCTGGTGCTCCTCGCCGCCGCGGCACGGGAAGCCACGGACGCCTGGAGGCTCCTCGAGGTGCTGCGGGCGCACGCGCAGCCCGTGGGCGCCGACCGGGCCGTGCTGCTCTCGCTCGGGCCGGACGCGAGCCTCGCGCTCGTCGCCCACAGCGGCCTGCCGGAGAACGTCGCCCAGCGCTGGCAGCACATCCCGCTGACTGTCGACTTCCCCGCCTCCCACGCCGCTCGGACCGGTGTGCCGGTCTTCGAGGACGACCTGGACGCCGCTCTCGAGCGGTGGCCCCTGCTGCGCCGCGGACGCTCGCCCCTCGGGGCCTTCTGCGACGTTCCCGTCGTCGCCGGCGGTGTCGTCGTCGCGGTCGTCGGCCTCGGCTGGCCCGCCGGCACCCCGATCGACGGCGCGGCCCGGCTGCTGCTGCGCTCCGCCGTGCGAACGCTCGCGGACGACATCGTCCGCGTGCTGCCGCCCGTGGGGGTGCACGTGCTGACCGCGGCCGAGGTCGCGCCGGCCGACCCCGCCGTGCGCCTCGCGCTCGACGCCGTCGAGGACGAGTGCGTCCTGCTGCTGCCACACGCGCGGGAGGACGACTCCGAGGCGGGCGAGAGGGCCGCCGAGGCGGCGGAGGCACAGGCCGCCGCCGGGGCGGTGACGCCCTCGCGGCTGCTCCTCGCGTGGGGCAACCGCGCCGCGCGGGACGCCGCCGCGGGCGGTGGTGCCGGGCACCGCTTCGGCCGGACGGTCGGAGAGGTCGCGCCCGACGTCGTCGAGAGCCCGCTGTGGCAGGCGGTGCGCCACGCGGTCGCCGGGGCGACGCCGGCGCCTCCGGTCCACACCGACCGCTGGTTCTGGGGTCCCGTCGCGGCCCGTCGCATCACGGTCCACCCGCTGTACCACGGCGCGCTGCTCGTGGCCCGCCCGCTCCCCCGCGGTGAGCACGTGCCGGGTGCGGCGGGCCCGCCGTAGGGTCGGGCATGGCCCGCTACTTCGACGTGCACCCGGTCGACCCGCAGCCTCGCGCCGTCGCGCAGGTGGCTGCGATGGTCCGCGACGACGACGCCCTCGTCGCCTACCCGACGGACTCCAGCTACGCCCTCGGCTGCAGGCTCGACAGCCGTACCGGGCCCGAGCGCATCCGCCGCGTCCGCGGCCTCGACGACCGGCACCACTTCACGCTCGTCTGCGCCGACTTCGCCCAGCTCGGCCAGCTCGTCCAGCTCGACAACGCGGCCTTCCGGGCGGTGAAGGCGGCCACGCCGGGTCCGTGGACGTTCATCCTCCGCGCGACGAAGGAGGTCCCGCGGCGGCTGCACCACCCGAGGAAGAAGACCGTCGGGGTCCGGATCCCGGACCACCCGTTCGTGTCGGCGCTCCTGCGCGAGCTCGGCGAGCCGCTGCTCAGCAGCACGCTCCTGCTGCCCGGCCACGACGACCCGCCGACCGACGGCTGGGCGGTCAAGGAGGAGCTCGACGCGGTCGTCGACGCGGTGGTCGACGCCGGGGACTGCGGGACCGAGCCGACCACCGTCGTCGACCTGTCCGACGGCGTGCCCGAGGTCGTGCGGGTGGGCGCCGGGGACCCCGCCCGCTTCGGCTGGGCGGCCGAGGGGTAGGACGTCACCATGAGCGACCGGCCGATGGACGGCTCCCACCCCGGCCGACCGGGCCCCTTCCAGGACCTGCCCTACCGCGCGGGCTACGCGATCCGCTACGCCCTGCTGAGCGTGCTCGGGCCGCCGACCCTGGAGGGCAGGGCCGACCCGAGGCAACGCATGCGGGAGGACCGGCGCCGCCGCTGGGAGGAGCGGGCCCGACGACGGGGGGAGTGAGCACCGGCGCGCGCGGGTATGTCACCGGCATGGCCTCCTCGCGACTGGTCCGCCCCCGCTCCCGGAAGATCATCGCCGGGGTGTGCGCCGCACTGTCCGACCGCTTCGGTCTCCCCCGCTGGCTCGTGCGGCTCGGTTTCGTCCTCTTCGGGCTGTTCGGTGTCGGGGAGATCGTCTACATCGCACTGTGGATCATCATCCCCAAGGAGCAGCCCGTCTGAGACGCTCGCTGCCGTCGCCCTGGTCAGGCGCCGAGCAGGTCGCGGGAGCGCTCGGCGAGCAGCCCGGTGACGAGGTCGGCCACCGGCTCGGGGTGCGACCAGACGAGGGCGTGGGCGCCGGGCACCTCCGCGAACGACCCCGGACGGGAGACGCCGAGCCAGCTCGCGCGCCCAGCCGTCGGGCACGACCGTGTCACGGTGGCCCCTCACCACGACGGCGGGGGCACGCACCCGTCCGGCGGTCGCGAGCACGTCGTGGGCCAGGGCCGCGTCGAAGGTCCGCACCGCACGTCGCGGCCCGCCGCGTAGCACGTCCTGCCCGAGGACGGGGAGCACGCCCGGCCGCTCGCGCAGCAGGTCGACGGCGAAGCGCCCGACCTGCTGGTGCCACGAGCGCCGTGCCGGGTCCACGGTCGGGGACGCGAGGACGAGGACCCCCACGTCCTCCGGCCGGTGCGCCGCCAGCTCGAGGACGACCTGCGCGCCCAGGGAGTGGCCGAGGACCAGCGAGCCGGTCCGGCCGGTCGCCCGCAGCCAGTCGCCGAGCGCGTCCGCGAGCCCGCGGACGTCGTGCGCCCGTCGTGGGCCTGGCGTGCCGCCGAAGCCCGGGAGGTCGGGTGCCACGACCCGCACGTCGGGCAGTGCCGCCGCGAGCGGCGCGAGGTAGCGGTGCGAGCACCCGAGCCCGTGGACGAGCACGACGGTCGGGCCCTCGCGGGTGCCCGCGAGGGCGGCGTGGAACCGGGTCCCCCCGGCGGGGGTCGTCTCGGTCGCGGACCAGGGGCCTGCCAGAGGTGCCATCTCCCGGAGGGTGCCCGGTGGGCGAGGTCCCAACCCCGTCCCCGCCCTCCGGTTGCAGCCTCAACCACCGTGGGGTCCCCTGGCGAGGACCCAGCCACCACTTCGGGAGGACCCGCCATGACCCAGGTCGCCGTCATCTACTACAGCTCCACCGGGACCAACCACGCGATGGCCCAGGCCGTCGCCGAGGGCGCCGCGGACGCCGGCGCCGACGTCCGCCTCCGCATCGCGCCGGAGACCGTGCCGTACGACGTGCTGTCGGGGAACCCGGCGTGGAAGCAGTTCGTCGACGAGGTCCGCCCGGGCGTGCAGGAGGTCGCCGCGTCCGACATCACGGAGGTCGACGGCGTCGCGCTCGGCACCCCCACGCGCTACGGCGCACCCGCGGCGCAGCTCAAGGGCTTCCTCGACTCCCTCGGGCCGCAGTGGATGCAGGGCGAGCTCGCCGACAAGGCCTACACCGCCTTCACGTCCGCGATGAACGACCACGGCGGCAACGAGGGCACGATCCACTCCCTGTACAACGTCGTCATGCACTTCGGCGGGATCATCGTCCCGCCCGGGTACACCGACCCGGCGGTGTTCGCCGCAGGCGGCAACCCGTACGGCACGAGCTGGGGCACGGGGCAGTCCGGCGACCCGGTGCCGGACACGGTCCTCGCGGCCGCGCGCTACCAGGGGCGCCGGCTCGCGACCTTCGCGGCCCGCCTCGCGGGCTGACCGGCGGTGTCGCGGCTGTCGGGCGCGGTGGGCGGCTCGTCGCCCGCCGCGTCCGGCAGCGCCACCGGCTCGGGCACCGGCGGGCGCGAGCGCCGCGTCGCGAGCACCGACCCGACGAGCACGAGCGGGAAGCCGACGAGCATGCCGAGCGTCACCCGCTCCCCCAGCAGGGCGACCCCGAGGACGAGGGCGACGGCCGGGTTGACGTACGTGATGACGGTGGCCCGCGCGGCTCCCACCTCGGCGATGAGGGCGAAGAACAGCAGGAACGCCAGCGCCGTGCACACGAGCCCGAGCACGACGACCGCACCGAGGACCGCCGGCCCCGGCGGCGTCGCCGGGAGGTCCGTGAGCGCCCACGGCACGTACACGAGCGCGGCGAGGGCCAGGGCGAGGGTGTTGACACCGAGCGCCGGGACCTCGCCGAGCCGCCGTGCCACGATGATCGGCCCGACCGCGTAGCAGACGGCGACGACGAGCAGCTCGACGACGGCGAGGGCGTCGGCACCACCCGCGAGGTCGACCCCGAGGAGCAGCACGACGCCGACGAGGCCGACGAGCAGGCCGACCGCCCGGCCGCCGTCCAGGCGCTCCCGGTGCAGCGCCCACGCGATGCCGGCACCGACGAGCGGCACGGTCGCGATGACGAGCCCGGCGAACGAGCTCGACACCCGCAGCTCCGCGTGCGACAGCAGCCACCACGGCGCCGCCATCTCGACCGCGGCGTAGGCGGCCACGGTGCCGCGGTGCCGCCAGGCCGCCCGCAGCGCACCGCGGCGCAGGGCGAAGGGCAGGAGCACCGCGACGGCGAGCACGAGCCGGCCCGCCACGAGGACGACGGGCCCGAGGTCGACCACCGCGACCTTGATGAGCAGGTACGGGACGCCCCAGATCACCGACATCGCCGCGAACAGCAGAGCCCCTCGACGGCTCACCGACGGCTCACCGGGTCCGGACCTGCGTCACGGCGCCGGACGCTACACCGGCGCGCGGGTGACGCACCCTCGGTCCCCCCCACCTCCGACACGAATGCCGACCGACGCCGCGGACGTCGACACGAATGCCGACAGACGCGACGGTTGTCGACACAAACGCAGACAGACGTCTCGTGGGCGCCGCGACGAGTCAGCGACGCACGGCCCGCTCGACGGCCTTCCTCGCCTCCTCCGCCACGAGGACGGTGAGCGCGATCGCGCCGCAGAGGGCCCACTGCCCGAGCGTCAGGGCCGTCGTGTCGAACACCGGCTGCACGAGCGGGACGTGGACGACGAGCACCTGCAGGACGAGGACGACGGCGAGGGCGAGGAGCAGGCGTCGGTTGGCGAGGCTGTGCCGCCGGAAGGCCGTCGCGGTCTCGCTGCGCGCGTTGAAGGCGTTGACGACCTGGAACAGGACGAAGGTCGTGAACGCCAGCGTCGTCGCGACCGCCTCGTCCTGGCCGCCCAGCGTCGCCCACACGAACACCCCGAGGGTGCCGGTGGCCATGACGGCGCCGATCCACACCAGGCGCAGGAGCCGGCCGGTCCCGAGCACGCTCGCCTCCGGGTCGCGGGGCTTCCGCCGCATGACGTCGGGGTCCGGCGGGTCGACGCCGAGGGCGAGGGCAGGCGGGCCGTCCATGATGAGGTTGACCCACAGGATCTGGACGGGGCTGAACGGGGTCGGCAGGGTCGCCGCTCGCGCGACGACGATCGTGAGGATCGCGCCGATGTTCGTCGACAGCTGGAACCGGACGAACTTCACGATGTTGTCGTAGATCGCCCTGCCGCGCTCGACCGCCCCGACGATGGTGGCGAAGTTGTCGTCGGTGAGGACGACCTCCCCGGCCTCCTTCGCGACGTCGCTGCCGCTGCGGCCCATCGCGACCCCGATGTGGGACGCCTTGAGGGCGGCGGCGTCGTTGACGCCGTCGCCGGTCATGGCGACGACCTCGCCGCGCTCGCGCAGCGCCTCGACGATGCGGACCTTGTGGTCCGGGCTCACGCGGGCGAACACCCCGGTCCGCTCGACCGCGTCGTCGAGGGCGTCGCCCTCGAGGTCCTCCAGCTCGCGGCCCTCCAGCGCCTCCGGCTCGATGCCGAGGTCGTCGGCGATGGCGGCCGCGGTCACCTTGTGGTCCCCGGTGATCATCTTGACCGTGATGCCGGCGTCGCGGCACGTCGCGATGGCGTCGGCCGCCTCGGGCCGTGCGGGGTCGACGATGCCGACGACGGCCTGCAGGTGCAGGTCGCGCACGTGCTCGGCGAGCGCGTCCTCGTCCGCGTCGCCGTCGGCCGGGGAGTCCATCGCGCGGGACGCGACGGCGAGGACCCGGCGACCGCCCCGGGACAGCTCCTCGACGACCTCGCGGACACGGTCACGCCGCTCGTCGTCGAGGTCCTCCTTGCCGTCCTCCCCCCACCACGTCGCGCACCGTGGCAGGACGACGTCGGGGGCCCCCTTGACGAGCACGACAGGTTCCTCGCCGCCGTCCTCGCCGTCGAGGACGTGGAAGGTCGCCATGTACTTGCGGCTGGAGTCGAACGGCACCTCGGCCACCCGGGGGTAGCGCTCGCGGGCCTCGTCGGCGTCGACGCCGGCCTTGAGGCCGACGACGAGGAGGGCGCCCTCCGTGGGCTCCCCCTTGAGCTCCCCGTCCTCGACCCGGGCGTCGGAGCACAGGACGACCGGCAGGAACACGTCGCGGGCGTCGGGCAGCTCGTCGCCGTCCTCGCTCGTGATCTCCCCGTCGGTCGAGTACCCCTCCCCCGACACCTGCCACGTGCGCCCGTGGGTGACGACCTCGCGGGCCGTCATCTCGTTGAGGGTGAGGGTGCCGGTCTTGTCCGTGCAGATGACGGTCGTGGACCCGAGCGTCTCGACGCTCACGAGGCGCTTGACGATGGCGTTCCGCTTCGCCATCTGGTTCATGCCGACGGCGAGGGTGACGGTGACGACGGCGGGCAGCCCCTCCGGGACGGCGGCCACCGCGAGCGCGACGGCGTCGAGGAGCACCTCGCCGAACCCGTCGCCCTGGAGCAGCCCGAGCGCGAGGACGAGCGCGCACGCGATGCCGGCGACGACGGCCAGGCGCAGCGTCAGCGACCTCAGCTGCTCCTGCAGGGGGGTGGTGTCGTCGTCCTCCTCCCGCAACCGCTCCGCGATGCGGCCGACCTCGGTCCGCATGCCGGTCTCGGTGACGAGGAGGTCGGCCTCGCCGCGGCTGACGGTCGTGTTCATGTAGAGCCGGTTCGTGCGCTCGGCGAGGGCGGCGTCGGCGTCGACCGGGTCCGTCGTCTTGTCGACGGCAGCGGACTCGCCGGTGAGCGCGGACTCCTCGACCTGCAGGCCCTTCGCCCGCACCAGCCGCCCGTCGGCGGGCACCCGGTCGCCGCCGCGCAGGAGGACGACGTCGCCGGGCACGAGCTCGCTGCCGTCGACCTCGGCGACCTGCCCGCCCCGGCGCACGCGGGCGGTGAACGTCAGCATCTCCTGCAGCGCCGACATCGACGCCTGCGCCTGCCGCTCCTGGTAGAAGCCGATGCCGGCGTTGAGCAGCAGGACGACGCCGATGACGATCGGGTCCTTGATGTCCCCGACCAGCCCGGCGACGACGGCGGCGACGGCGAGGATGACGACGAGCGGGTCGGCGAACTGCCGGAGCAGCAGCTTCCAGCCGGGCGTCTCCTCGGCCTCCTGGACGACGTTCGGGCCGTGCTCCTCCCGCCGCCGGGCGACGTCGTCGTCGTCGAGGCCGCGCTCGACGTCGACCCCGAGCGCCTCGGCGACCTCCTCCGCCGGCTGGGCGTGCCAGGCCGGCGGCCTCTCCCGCTCGCCCGCCGTGCCGCCGGGCTCCTGCCGCTCCTCGGTCGTGCTCACGGGGACAGCCTCGCGGTGGACGGCCTCCCGCGCCTTCCGACGCCGGGCTACGGTTCGGACGTGAGCGAGGAGACCGTGACGGTGCGCGACGCCCCGGAGCAGAGCCGGTACGAGGCGCGGGTCGGTGAGGAGCTCGCGGGGTTCGCCGAGTACTCGACGACGCCGCAGATGCTCGTCATGACGCACACCGAGGTGCTGCCGGACTTCGAGGGACGCGGCGTGGGCAGCGCCCTCGCCCGCTACGCCCTCGACGACATCCGCTGCCGGGGCCTGCGGGTGCTGGCGGTGTGCCCGTTCATCCTCGAGTGGATCCGTCGGCACCCCGCCTACGCCGACCTCGAGTACCGCTCGAGGACCCGCGCCGACGTCGACTGAGACCACGGGCGGGGCGCCCGGCGGCGGCGCAGCGTGACCGCCGCACCGCGGACCGGGTGATGCGGCTGCGGCGACCGGGTGGGACCGGGGCGAACCGGTCAAGACCGGGCGCGTCGACGACGACCGGACCGGTACGCCGGCGCCCGCTCCGGCGGAGGGAGGACGACCGACGATGCCGCACGCAGGTGACCCAGCCCGTCGCCTGGGGGACGCCGCCACGCACACCCCTATGCACGCCGACCACGGCGTGGACGAGGCGTGCATGGACCTGCTCCACGAGCACGTGCCCCTGACGCTCCTCGTCGACCTCGTCGACGCGCCGCCGTCGGAGCAGGTGCTCGTCGAGGAGGGCCTGCCGGACGAGCCGTGGTGGCAGCCCGGCCACGACCCGGAGCGGCCCTGACCGGCGCCTGACGATTTCGGGGCGTGGCGCGCCCGCTGCTACCCTCGCTGCGCGCCGCTAGCTCAACAGGCAGAGCAGCTGACTCTTAATCAGCGGGTTCGGGGTTCGAGTCCCCGGCGGCGCACCACCGCTGCCCTAGCGTGTACACCATGTCCTCCTCGCCGGACGACCTCGACCCGCTGTCCCGGCTGCGTCGCCAGGGCGTCCTCACATGGGTGTGGCTCGCGGTCGCGGGCGGGGTCTGCCTCGTCCTCGGGATCGTCAGCATCGCCGCGCCCCGGACCTCCATAGGGGTCCTCGGCGTCGTGCTGAGCCTCGTCCTGCTCGGGACGGGCCTGTCACGCATCGCCTTCGCGGTCGGGGTGCGCGCCTGGCCGGCGCGTCGCCGCGCCGTCCAGGGGGTGCTGGGCGGGGTCCTCGTGCTCGCCGGGCTCGCCGGCCTCGCCGGGCTCTGGGCGGCGGCGACCGTCGTCGGCGTGGTGGTGGGGGTCGCGTTCCTCGCAACGGGCCTGGCGGACCTCGTCATCGCCGCGACGGGCCCCCGCGGGCTGGGGCGCGCCGCCACGGGCGGCCTCGGCGTCGTCCACCTCGGGGTCGGCCTCGTGTTCCTCCTGCTGCCGGAGGTGGGGCTCGCGGTGCTGACAGTCCTCGTCGGTGTCGTGCTCGTCGGGCTCGGCCTCGTGCAGCTGGGGGCCGCGGCCCTGGTCCGGCTCCTCGTCCGGCAGGGCGACGCCCTCGCCGAGCGGCTGCGGACCGAGCCGGGCCTCGGCCGGGCGGGGGGTCCCGACGACGGGGACGACGGACCCCGCGTCATCCGCGGGGAGGTCATCTGATGGGGCTGCTCGACCGGCTCCTGGGTCGCCGCGGCGCCGCCCCGACGCCGACCGCACCCGTCGAGGTCGTGCCGGCGGGGCCGCTGCTGCCCCGACCGGTGGTCACGCTCCTCGGCCTCGCCGCCGGGCTCATCGTGCTCGGCGGGCTGCGGACGGCGCAGTCCGTCGTCGCGCCGATCCTGCTCGCGCTCGTCATCGCCATCGCCGTGCACCCGGTGCAGGTGTGGCTGCGCCGGCGTCTGCCCGGCTGGCTGTCCCTCACCCTCACCCTGCTCCTCGCGTACGCCGCCATCACGGCGTTCGCCGGCGCGCTCGTGCTGTCGGTGCTCCGCTTCGCCGACCAGGCCGGGCGCTACCAGCAGGAGCTCAACGACCTCGTCCAGCGGGGCGAGGACCTGCTCAGCCGCCTCGGCGTGGACCAGGAGCAGATCGACACGTTCCTCGCCTCGTTCGACCTCAACCGGCTGTTCACGATCGCCGTCGACGTCGCCCTCGCGAGCTTCTCCGTCGTGAGCAACCTGTTGTTCATCCTCCTGCTGCTGTTCTTCCTGCTCATCGACGGCGGCAGCATGGGCGACCGCATGCGGGCGGTGGCCGCCCTGCGGCCCGGTGCCGCGCAGGCGCTCGGCACGTTCACCTACGGCACGCGCCAGTACCTCGTCGTGACGGCCGTCTTCGGCGCGGTCGTCGCCGTCCTCGACGTCGTCCTCCTCGTCGTGCTCGACGTGCCCCTGCCGCTGCTGTGGGGGCTGCTCGTGTTCCTCGCGAGCTTCGTGCCGACCATCGGGCTCATCGTGGGGATCGTCCCGCCGGCGGTCATCGCCCTGCTCGACGGTGGCCCGGTCACGGCGTTGTGGGTCGTCGTCGGCTTCCTCGTCATCAACAACGTCATCGACAACTTCGTCAAGCCGAAGTTCGTCGGGGACGCCGTCGGCATCAGCATCTCCGTGGCGTTCCTCAGCCTCGTCGTGTGGGGCTTCGTCCTCGGCCCGCTCGGCGCGCTGCTCGCGATCCCCGCCACCCTGCTCACCCGGGCGGTGCTCCTCGGGGCGGGTGACCCCCGGCACCGCTGGCTGGTGTGGCTGCTCGGGGACCACGCCCCGAGCGACGAGGAGGTCGAGCGCACCGTCGCCGACGCCCGGGCGGCGCACCCCGAGGACACGGACATCGGCGGCGGCGCAACCCCGGCCCCGGCCCCGGTTCCGGCGACGCCCGCGGGTGGGCGGACCAGGACCAGGTCCCGCAGGGTGGCGCGCGCCCGTCGCTGACCGCCGACCCTCAGGCCCTGAGGACCGCCACGTCGTAGCGGGCGATCGCGGCGTCGTGAGTCACCAGCGTCAGGTCCTCCGCTCGCGCCTGGGCCACGAGCATCCGGTCGAAGGGATCGGCGTGGTGCCGAGGCAGAGCGGCCGCCGCGAGGGTGTGCTCCACACTCATCGGGAGCTCGTCCGCTCGGAGTGCGACGATCTGCTCCCGGAGGTCGTCCGGCGCGTCCAGGCGGCCGAGCGCCCGCTTGATGCCGATCTCCCACGTGCTGGCCGCGCTGACGACGAGCCGGTTGGCCGCGGACGTCAGCGCCGACCGCTCGCCGGCGCTCAGCCTGTCGTCGTCGGCGAGGGCCCACAGCAGCACGTGCGTGTCGAGGAGCAGGTTCACCGCTCGTCCCCGAACGCTGTCGCCAGCTCCTCCGGCAGGGGGTCGTCGAACTCCGGTGCGACGCGCACGCGCCCTTTCCACCCGCCGAGCACCCGCGGGGACGGGTCGTGCTCGTAGGCGACCAGCACCGCGACCGGACGGCCGGCGTTCCCGATGACGACCGTCTCCCCACGTCGGGCGCGTTCGATCAGCCGGGACAGCTGCGCCTTGGCCTCGCTGATGTTCACGACGACGGACACCGCCCGAGTCTACGAGATCTGACCAGACCAGACCAGGTCTGCTCTACGGATACGGCCAGGCGTTGGCCACGCACCCGTCGAGCCGGACGGTCTGCTGGAGCATGACCGGCGCAGGGACACCCGGTTCGGGGCAGCCGACGTGGCCGTAGCCGAGCAGGTGACCGACCTCGTGGTTGACGAGGTACTGCCGGTACCCGGCGACGTCGTCCCCCCACGTGGTCGCGCCCAGCAGCCACCGTCGCGCGTTGAGGACGACGAGGTCGCCGTTGCGGCACGAGACCTCGCCGTTGGTCCGAAGCGGCGCGCACAGCCGGTCGGTGGTGTCGGGGCTCGTCACGAGGATGCGGGCGTCCCCGTCGGTCGGGACCCGCTGCAGGGCCCACCGCCCCTCGGCGATCCACGAACGGGGGTCGGCGAGCACGGCGTCGACGACCTCGGCGACGGCCGTCGGGTCGACCGGCACGCCGCCCTCGACCTCGACGGTGTACGTGAGCGTCTGCCCGTCGCCCGCGGGACCGGCGCCGCCCGGGGCGATCGCGAAGGTGCCGTCACCGGCTCGGGGGATCACCACCTCACGGGCCTGCTCGGAGGGCTGCGCGTGACGCTCGGGAGCCGAGGCGGACGGGTCGTCGGACGGCTCGGCCGTCGCGGTCGTCGCCTCGGCGGCAACCGGCGCGGCCGACGACGACGCTGCCGCCGACGGCGCGGGCGAGGGCGCGGGCGAGGGCGCGGCTGCGCCGGCGGCCCCCACCGCACCGGCGGCCGCGGCGTCCTGCCCGCTCGACGCCGCGACCGGCTCCCGGTCCGCCTCCGGAGACGCCCACGGCAGCAGGAGCCACGCACCCCAGACCGCGAGCACGACGGCGGCACCGGTCACGGCGGCACGCCGCTCGCGGGGCACGTCCGCGTCCGGCAGGCGGCCGGGCCCCGCCCGCCGGCGGCCGTGCCCGGGTCGCCCGGGCGGCGGGTCCGTCGACGTCATCACGACGACGATACGGGCCGGCGGCCGCCCGGGGACGCACCCGACGGGTGTGCCGCTACCGCCGCGGCCGTGCCGCCAGGTGCATGCCCCCGCGGGGGCGCAGCGTCACCGACGGCACGACGGCCGGCCGGGGACCGGCCGGGGCGACGCTGCGGTCGCGCAGCAGGTCGGCGAGCACGACGACGGACTCCACGAGGGCGAAGTCCCGCCCGATGCACAGCCGCGGCCCCGCCCCGAAGGGGATGTAGGCGTCGCGCCGCGCCCCGGGCGCCCGGTCGAGCCACCGGTCGACGTCGAAGCGCTCCGGGTCCGGCCACACGTCGGGACGGCGGTGGTGCACCCAGGGGGAGGTGATGACGAGGGAGCCCGCGGGCACCGCGACGCCGTCGAGGACGTCGTCCTCCAGCGCCCGCCGCGTGACGACCCACGCGGGCGGGTACAGGCGCAGGCCCTCGTCGACGACGGCGCGGACCACGGGAAGGCGGGGCACGTCCTCCCAGCCCGGTCGGCGTCCGTCGAGCACCGTGTCGAGCTCGGCGTGGACCCGGGCGACGACCTCGGGGTGCTCCGCGAGCAGCCGCAGGGTCCACGCGAGGCTGGCCGCGACGGTCTCGTGGCCGGCGATGACGAGCGTGACGAGCTCGTCGCGGATCTCGCCGTCGGTGAGCCCGGCGGCGAGGAGGAGGCCGAGGACGTCGTGGCCGGGCCCCCGGCCGTGCGGGCCCGCCGCGAGCGCCGCCCGGCGGTCGGCGAGGACCGTGGCGCACGCGTCGTCGAGGGTGCGCCGCGCCCGTTCGAGCCGCCGGGCCGCCGGGGTCGGCAGGCCCGGTGGGGCGGTCCACGGCTGCTGCGCCCGGCGCACGACGACGGCGAGGGCCTCGTGGACGGCGGCCACGAGCCGGTGGCCGTCCGCGGCGCCGCCGTCGACGAGGTCGGCCCCGAGGAGCGCGCGGCCCACGACCGCGAGCGTCGCCCGCACGACGACGTCGTCGACGTCCACGACGCGCCCCGGAGCCGTGTCCCACTCGACGCGGACGAGGTCGGCCGCGCGCAGCGACTCCGCGGCGACGTGGCCCAGGGTGTCGCGGTGGAACGCCGGCTGGGCCGCCCGGCGGTGTGCGCGCCAGACCTCCCCGTCCGTCGTGAGGAGGCCGGCACCGGTCACCAGGGACAGCGACGTGTACTGGACGGTCCCCTTGCCGTAGGCCCGGTGGTTGTCCTGCAGCACGCGCCGGACCCCCGCGACCCCGTTGACCAGGACGGCGGGGCGCCCGCGCACCGGGAACGGGACGACGTCGCCGTACCGGGCGGCGGTCCGCTCGAGGAACGGCAGCGCGTCCCGCATGATCCCCGGGACCGCGGCGAGCATGTGCCACGGCAGCGGGCCCTCCGCCTCGACCGGGGTGAAGCGGGCGTTGCGGCGGGGTCGCGCCGGAGGCGCGGGCTGCGCGGGCGCCGTCACAGGTACAGGCCCGTCCCCCCGTCCTCGACGCGGGGTGCGGCGACGGCGTGGAGGTCGCGCTCGCGGAGCACGACGTACGTGGCGGCGTGGAGCTCGACCTCGGCCTTGTCCTCCGGGTCGTAGAGCACCCGGTCGCCGAGCTCGACCTGACGGACGTGCTGGCCGGTGGCCACGACCTCCGCCCACGCGAGCCGGCGGCCCATCGTCGCGGTGGCGGGGATGACGATCCCGGCGCCGGAGCGGCGCTCCCCGTCGTTCTCCGCGCGGACGAGGATCCGGTCGTGGAGCATGCGCACCGGCACGCGGCTCGCGGGCTCGCCCGCCGTGGTGGGGGTCTGTCGGCTCACCAGCCCATGCTGCCAGGTGCTCCCTTGAACGGGCCGACGACGTCGTCGGTGACCCACCCCCCGTAGAACGACCCGGGCTGCGCGCGGACCCGCTCCCCGGCCACCGTCACCTCGTCGGCGGCCTCGGGGTAGAGCGCGACGTGGTCGCGCAGCGTCTCGTAGCCGGGCAGGGGGTCGGGGTAGGTCCACGCGGCTGCGCCGGCGGTGCGCCCGTCGGGGGCGACGAGGTCGAGGTAGGCGGCCTGTCCCTTGAACTCGCACAGCGAGCGCCCCGCGGCCGGGCGGAGCGCACCGGGCGCGAAGTCCGCGACCGGCAGGTACCACGTGGGCGGGTGCGAGGTCTCGAGCACGCGGAGGGCAGCGGTCGTGCGGCACACCTCCCCGCCGAAGCGGACGACGACCGGCCGGGCGTCCGCGACGACGACGGGCGGGCGGGGGTAGTCCCACACCGACTCCTGGCCGGGACCGGGCACCTCGGGCTCGACCCCGGGCGGCAGGCGGCGTCCGGTGCCCCCGCGGGGCGGGCCCACGGCTACCGGCGCCGCTTGCGGACGGACCGTGCGACGAGCAGTCCGACCACCACCACGACGGCGGCCGCGATCGCGGCGACGCGCTCCTTGAGGAGGGTGCCGTTCTCGTCGGTGACGGCCGCACGTGCCTTCGTGACGGCGGCGTCCTTCGCGTCGGCAGCGAGGTTGGCCGGCTTCACGCGCTCGACGAGCTCGTCGAGGGTCCCGGTGAGGTGCTCGCGCCGCGCGCGGATGGCGGCCTCGAGGGCCTCGGGGGTCTGCGGCGCCTCGGCCGTGCCGGACGCGGGTGTGCTCGGGTCGGCGTGGCTCACCCGCCTCACCGTAGTGACCGCTCAGGCCGGGCGCCTCCGCACGACCACACGGGCCGGGTCGAAGCCGACGGGGAGCTCGAGCCGGTGCCGGGCGAGGAGGGCGTCGTCGGCGAGGACCTGTGCGGTCGGGGCGTCGTGGACGACCCGGCCGCCGTCGAGGACGACGCTGCGCTCGCACAGCTCGAGGGCGAACGGCAGGTCGTGCGTGACGACGAGCACGGTCACGGGCAGGTCGGCGAGGACGTCGAGCAGCTCGCGGCGGCTCGCCGGGTCGAGGTTGCTCGAGGGCTCGTCCAGCACGAGGAGCTCGCAGTCCATCGCGAGGACGGTCGCGACGGCGACCCGGCGTCGCTGCCCGAACGACAGGTGGTGCGGCGGCCGGTCGGCGAAGGCGGTCATCCCCACGGCGGCGAGCGCCCGCTCGACGCGGGCGTCGAGCGCGTCACCACGCAGCCCGAGGTTGGTCGGCCCGAACGCGACGTCGTCGCGCACCGTCGGCATGAACAGCTGGTCGTCCGGGTCCTGGAAGACCAGCCCGACCCGGCGGCGCACCTCGCGCAGCGTGTCCTTGGCGACGGCGACCCCGCCGACCCGGACCGTGCCGACGCCGTTGGACCCGGCGGCGGGGCCGAGGATCCCGTTGAGGTGGAGCAGCAGCGTCGTCTTGCCCGCCCCGTTCGGCCCGAGGACCGCGACCCGCTCTCCGGGTGCGACCACGAGGTCGACGCCGAAGAGGGCCTGGTGCCCGTCGGGGTAGGCGAACGCGACACCGTCGAGCTCGAGGGCCGGCGGGGTCGCGCGCGGCGCGTCCGGCGCGTCGGCCTGTGCCACGGTCCTCACCCTGCCACCCCCGTCGGCGCGGCCGCCGCGCGGGTGAGCCACGGCTCGAGGGACGTCTCCGGGCCGGCGAGGGCCGCCGCGACGGCGACGGCGGCGACGACGACCCACGTGCCGGCGACGAGCAGCCACTGGCCGGGGCGCGCCCGGGGGGCGGCGAGGACCGGCATCGTGCCGGTGAAGCCGCGCGACACCATCGCGAGGTGCACCCGCTCGCCGCGCTCGAAGGCCCTTACGAACAGGGCGCCGGCGCCGCGCGCGACGACGGGCAGGTGCCCGAGGTGGCGCGCCTCGAAGCCGCGGGCGGCCCTCGCGACGGCCATGCGGCGCATGTCGTCGACGACGACGTCGAGGTAGCGGACCATGAACGACACGATCGTCACCAGCAGCGCCGGCACCCGGAGCCGCTGCAGGCCCACGAGGAGGTCGCGCGGACGCGTCGTCGCCGACAGGACGATCGCGGCCACCACGCCGAGCGTGCCCTTCGCGAGCACGTTGAACCCGCCGAGGAGGCCCTCGACGGACAGCGACAGGCCGAGCACGTCGACGCGTTCCCCGAGGGCGACGAAGGGCAGGAGCAGCGCGAACACCACGAACGGCACCTCGATGACCATCCGCCGCAGCACGGTGCGGGCGGGGATGCCCGCGACGGCGACGAGGGCGGCGAGGACGAGCGCGTGGAGGCCGAACGCCCACACCTGCTCCCGCGGCGTCGCGACGACCGTGACGACGACGGCGACGAGCCCGACGACCTTCGCCTCGGCGGGCAGCCGGTGGAGCACCGAGCTCCCCTCGACGTAGAGCCCGTCGGAGACGCTGCGGGAGCGGCCCGACGACGGCGCCGTGAGGGAGCCGTGGGAGTGGCCCGCGCCCATCAGACCCTCTCGGTCTCCCGCGAGCCCTGGGGGCGCGCGCGCCGGCCGGCGGCCAGCCGCGCGATCGCGACCATGACGAGCAGGACGAGCGCCACCCCCAGCACGCCCGCCAGTCCCGTCGCGAGGACGGGGTTGTCGATGCCGACCACGGCGTAGTCGCCGAACGGGCTGCCCGCCACTGCGGAGTCCTCGGCCGTCTCGAGGAAGCCGAGCTGCTCCGCGACGTACTCCAGTCCGTCGGGGTCGGCGCTCGCGACGCTCGACACCAGGCCCGCGAGGACGAGGACGACGCCGAGGGCACCGGCGACCCAGCCCATCCCGATGCGGCGGACGCCCTCGGCGACCGGCGTGTCGCCCGCGGTCACCTCGCGGGAGGTGCCGTCGGCGGCCGTCACCACCAGGGAGGTGCGGTAGCGCCGGACGAGCCGGACGAGGTCGGGCCGGGTGGCGACGACGGCGCCGACGGTGAGCGCCGTGATGACCGCCTCGCCGATGCCGATCACCACGTGCCAGCCGAGCATGAAGGTCGTGAGCTGGCCGAGGTCGAGCGGCGCGGCACCGCCGACGGCGTAGAGCCCGACGAAGACGAGCGCCGTCGCAGGCACGGAGACGAGCGCGCCGAGCGCCGCGGCCGGCACGGCCGAGGCGGGCCGCTTCGGCAGGACCGCCATGGCGCCCTTCGCCACCGCGTACCCCACGAGGGCCGTGACGACGGCGATGAGCAGGACGTTCGTCCCCAGGGCCGTGACGCCGCCGTCGGCGAACAGCAGCGCCTGCAGGACCACGACGACCGTCACGGCCAGCAGCCCCGTCCACGGCCCCACGAGGACCGCCGCGAGCGCGCCTCCCATGAGGTGGCCGGACGTGCCGACCCCGACGGGGAAGTTGAGCATCTGGACGGCGAACACGAACGACGCGACGAGACCGGCCATCGGGGCCGCCGCCGTCGTCTCGGCGACCTCCTCCCGGGCCCGGCGCAGCGCGACGCCGACGACCGCGGCGGCCGCGACGCCGGTGGCGACGGAGGTGGTGACGTCGAGGAAACCGTCGGGCACGTGCACGGGAGGGCTCCAGGGGTCGGGGCGCGACGGGCAGGGGTGCCGCCGGCGTGCTCACGATCCTGCTCGCGGGGGCCCGTGGGCGCAATGCCAAACTGCAACCATGTCGCAGGTTGAGGTCGTTCCCGCCCCGGTGCCCCGGCTCGCCGTCGGCGATGCCGCCCCCGACTTCACGCTGCCCGCGCACGACGGCTCGACGGTGACGCTGTCGGCGCTGCGCGGGTCCCGCGTGGTCGTGTACTTCTACCCCGCGGCCATGACCCCCGGATGCACCCGGCAGGCGTGCGACTTCCGGGACAGCCTCGCCGCGCTGCGGTCGGCGGGCCTCGCCGTGCTCGGCGTCTCCCCCGACCCGGTCGACACGCTCGCGCGCTTCGCCGAGCGGGACGGCCTCACGTTCCCTCTGCTGGCCGACACCGACCGCGCCGTCATGACGCGCTGGGGCGCCTTCGGGGAGAAGCGCCTCTACGGCAAGGTCGTCACGGGCGTCATCCGCTCGACGGTCGTCGTCGCCGCCGACGGGACCGTCGAGTGGGTCCGGTACAACGTCAAGGCCACCGGGCACGTCGCCATGCTGCGGAAGGCCCTCGGACTCGAGGCGTAGCGGACCGTCAGCCCGGTCGCGTGCTGCCGCCGGCGCACGCCGCGCACCGACCGGACAGGGCGACGTGCGTCGCGTCGAGCACGAACCCGTGGTCGCGGCGCAGCCGCCGCGAGGCGCCCGCGAGCACCGCCGCCGGCGCGTCGACCACGGTGCCGCAGCCGTCGCACTGCAGGTGGAGGTGCCGCCCACCGCCGTCGGCGCCGAGGTCGACGAGGTGGTAGGCGGTGCCGCCGTGCCCGAGGTGGACGTGCTGGACCACCCCGGCGGCCGCGAGGGCCTCGAGCGCGCGGTAGACGCTCGCGCGGTGGACGTCGGGCGCCTGCTCCGCGACCGCCTGGACCACGCCCTCGGCGCCCAGGTGCCCCCCGGCCGCCGCGAGGACCTCGGCGACCGCACGTCGCGGCCGCGTCATGTGCTGACCGCTCGCCCGCAGCCGCGCGGCCACCACGTCGAGGACGTGGCCGGCGTCGGGCGCGTCGCGGCGGGACGGCATGCGGTCGAGCCTAGGGGCGGGCGCGGCGCCCTACCCTGGTGCGGCGCGGGAGTGGTGGAACTGGCAGACACGCAGGATTTAGGTTCCTGTGCCTCGTGCGTGCGGGTTCGAGTCCCGCCTCCCGCACCCTCGTCCGGCACGGCCCCCGTGTCCCGGGTGGGCCCTACGCTCGGCGCGTGTTCGTCCTCACCGCCGACCAGCGCGGCAGCCGCTCCTCGGCGGACCGCGTCGGTGCGGGGCTGCGCCTGCTCGCCGGCGTCGTGGCGACGCCCGCGCGGGGGTTCGAGCGCACCGCCGGCGACGAGCTCCAGGGGGTGCTCGACGACGCGGACGACGTGGTCCGCGCCGTGCTCGCGCTCGTACGGGACGGCGCCTGGTCGGTCGGCGTCGGCGTCGGGGCGGTGGAGCGGCCGCTGCCGGCGTCCACGCGGGCGGGCCGCGGTCCCGCGTTCACCGCCGCGCGGGAGGCCGTCGAGGCGGCGAAGCAGCGACCCTTCCGGGCCGCGGTCGTCGGAGCGGGCCGCTGCGCCCCCGTGGCGGCCGACGCCGACGCCGTCCTCGCGCTCGTGCTGGCCGTGGAGGCGAGGTGGAGCGCGGAGGCCGTCGAGGCCGTCGGTCTCGTCGAGTCCGGGCTCACGCAGACCGCGGCCGCGGAGCGGCTCGGGGTCACCCGCCAGGCGGTCGGCCAGCGGCTGCAGGCGGCCCTGCACCGCCAGCACGACGACGCGCTCGGCGCCGTCCGGCACCTGCTCGAGCGGGCCGACGCCGCGGCCCGCACCGAGGAGCCTGCGTGAGCGCCGTGCTCGCCGTGGTCCTGGCGGTCGTGCTGGCCGCCGGGTGCCTCGTGCTCCTGCCGTTCTCGATGCGGCCTGCCATCGTGACTGGCCCCCCGTGGCGAGGGGCCCTCGTGGTCGCGGGCCTGCTCGTCCCGCTCGTCGGCGTCGCCCTGCTCGCGCTCGCCGCCGGCCCGCTCGAGGGACTGCTCCTCGGTGTCGTCGTCGCGGCGATGCTCGTCGCCGCCGCGGCAGGGGGCTCGCCGATGGCCACCGGGGTCCTGCGCCTCGCCGACCCCGCCGCCGCCCGCGCGAACGAGGGGGTCGCGCTCGAGCGCGCCGGGTCGGGCAGCGCCCTGCGCCCCGGTGCACCCGCCGGCGCGTCGCCGCTGCCGGTCGTCGCGACCCTCAGCGCCCCCGGGCTGCTGCGCGGGGGCGCCACCCTCGGCCTGCTCGAACGCGTCGCGACGTTCGGCACCCTCGCCGTCGGGAGCCCGGAGGGGATCGCGGTCGTGCTGGCGGTCAAGGGCCTGGGCCGCTTCGGCGAGCTCAAGGTCCCCGCCGCACCCGAGCGCTTCATGATCGGGACGTTCGCGAGCGTCCTGTGGGCCTGCGCGTGCTGGGCCGTGGTCGTCGCGGCGCTCGCGTAGCCGTCGCGCGCCGCCGCCCAGCCTGTGAGAGGTCACCCGTACGCGCGACACGCCGGCGTGTCGTCGTACGGGCGACCTCTCGTCAGAGAGCGATCACCCGAGGGCCGCGCGGACGCGGGCCACGACGCGACGGGGGTCGTCGACCAGGTCGCGGCCGGTGAGGACGACGACGCGCCAGCCTGCGGCCTCGAGGCGCTCGCGCCGACCCAGATCGGCCTGCCACTGCCGCCGATCCCTGTGGTGGTCGCCGTCGTACTCCACCACGACGCGCCGCGACGGGTACGCGAGGTCGACCCGCGCGACGAACCGGCCCCTGCGGTCGGTGACGGTGTGCTGGACGGCCTCGGGCGCCAGGCCCTCGAGCACGAGCAGAACGCGCAGCCACGACTCCCTCGGCGACTCGGCGCGCGTGTCGACGAGCGTGAGGGCCCGGGCCGCCACGTCCGTGCCCCGCCCGCCGCGTCGGGCCTCGAGCAGCCGGACCACGACGTGCCGAGCCGCGTCGGAGCGCAGGAGGACGTCCGCGACGGCGACGAGACGGGCGAGACCCTCGTGCCCCGGCGCCGGCCCGGCGAGCGCCGCCGCGTCGCACCAGGCGCGGCACGGACCGCTGACCGGGACCTCCTCGTCCGCGGTCACGGGCCGCACGGCCGAGCGGTGCACGACCAACCCCGGCGTCCGCCGGCGCATCGTCGGGGGGACGGTGACGTGCAGCCGCCCGACCTCGTCCGGCGGTACGGGCAGCTCCTCCAGCTCCAGCGCCGTCCAGTGGCTCACGACCGCCGACGGCACCGCCTCCACCGCCGCGGCGCACCGCGTCAGCAGGTCCTCCGCCCAGCACGCCTCGACGTAGTGACCGGGCACTACCCGGACGAACTCGACGCCGCCGGTCAGCACCCGCTCGCTGACGCCCTCTCGTCGCGCCCGTTCGCGCGTCCACACCCGGTCCCGGACACCCACGGCGCCACAGTGCCGCGGGTCGGTCCGAGCCCGCTGACGGCCTGTGGACGACGAGAGGTCACCTGTGCGCGCGGCACGCGGGCGTGTCGTCGTACAGGTGACCTCTCACCGGGCGGCACCGTCACGTCACCCGGACGGTCACCTCGTCGTAGCCCTGCGCGCCGTCCGGGGCGGGCGGTGCCGGCTCCTCGATCTGCACGTCGCCCGCCTGGTCGATCGCCCGGACCCGCAGCGTGTGCGAGCCGGGGTCGGCCTGCCACGCCCACCGCCACTGCCGCCACGTGCTGCTCGTTCCCGCGTCCGCGAGCTCCGCCTCCTGCCACGGCCCGTCGTCGACCTGCACCTCGACGGCGGCGACGCCCACGTCCATCGCCCACGCGAGACCGGCGACGACGACCTCGCCCGCGCGCACGTCGCTCCCGCCCGGGCGGTCGATGCGGGAGGAGATCTTCACGGGGCCCCGAGCCGACCAGCCACGCGGGGTCCAGTACCCCTGGTCCTGCGCGAAGGTCGTGAGCGTCATCTCGGTGACCCACTTCGTCGCCGACACGTAGCCGTAGAGCCCGGGCACGACGAGCCGCGCCGGGAAGCCGTGCTCCAGCGGCAGCGGCTCGCCGTTCATTCCGATCGCCAGCAGCGAGTCGCGGTCGTCCGTCATGGCCTCGACGGGGGTGCCGGCGGTGAAGCCGTCGGTGCTGCGCGACAGCACCATGTCGGCGCCGGGCAGCGGTCGCGCCTCCGCGAGCAGCTCCCGTGTCGGCACCCCGAGCCACAGGGCGTTGCCGACGAGGTCACCGCCGACGCGGTTGCTCACGCACGACAGCGTCGCCCACTTCTCCACCAGCGGGCGGGCGAGCACGTCGTCCCACGTGAGCTCGACCTCCCGCTCGACCATGCCGCCGATGCGCAGCCGCCAGTCGCGGGTGGTGAGCCGCGGCACGACGAGCGCGGTGTCGATCCGGTAGAAGTCCGGGTTCGGCGTGCGGAACGGCGCGAGGCCGGGGACGTCGTCGTACGTCCCCTGCTCCGGCAGCGGGGGGGCCTGCTCGGCGGCCGTCGGCAGCTCGACCGCGGCACGGGCCTCCTCCCCGCCGCGGGCCCCGACCCGCCGCAGCAGCCCGGCGCCGAGGCCGGCGCCGAGCGCCGCAGCCCCGGTCCCGACGAGCAGCACGACCCGCCGGCGGGGCCCTGCGCCGGTCACCACGAGCCGCGCGAGCAGCACGCGCAGGACGACGATGCCGACGACCGCGGCCACGGCGCCCGGCAGGACGGACAGGGTGCCCGTGTCCGGCCGGGTGAGCGCGGCGGCGGCCACGGTGACGCCGAGGGCGGCGGTGAGCAGGGCCCCGAGCGGGGGGCGTCGGCGTTCGAGGACCCCGGCGGTCGCACCGACCAGGGCGGCGACGGTCGCGACGACGGCGAAGAGGAAGACCTTGTCGTTCGTGCCGAACAGCGCGATGGCGGCGTCCTTCGCCCACGGCGGCGTGAGGTCGACGACCGTGTCCGACACCGCGACGACGGGGGTCGCCGACCGGCTCGTCACCAGCCCCACGAGCTCGGCCGCGGCGAGGCCCGCCCCGAGCGCCACGAGCCCGGCCGCGGCGTCCCACCACCGGCTCGACGGCTCGTCGCGGTGCTGCTCGACGGGGGCCACGGGTGCACTGGTGGTGCTCATGTCCCCAGGATCCGTCGGCGACCCCCGTGGCGTCGCCCCCACGGGCGCGACGTCACCGACCCGTCATCTCCTGCTCGGCCCGGCCCGCACCGCTCGCGTCGGCCTGCCGGGCGCCGCGCCGGCGCCCCCGGACCCGCGCGACCACGACGACGAGCAGGGTCGCGACCACGACGGCGACGAGTGGCCACGGGCCCACCGCGACGGCCGTCCGGGACAGGACGCCCTGCAGGGCGAGGGCCGCGTCCACGACGGGGTCGGCGACGGACCCGCCGGACAGCACCCGCAGCTCGTAGACGCCGTAGTAGGCGACGTACAGGCCCGCGACCACGAGGAGCCCGCCGCTGGCACGGGCGACGTACGGCGTGGCGCGACGCATCCGGTCGACGAGTCCCCGCCGGGCGAGGGCGACGGCCACCGCGAGGGTCGTCACCACCGCGCCCATCCCGAGGGCGTACACGACGAAGACCGCGCCGGCCGCCACCGCGCCGCCCGTGGTGAGCGCGGCCGTCGTCACGGCGAGGAACGGCGCGACCGTGCACGACAGGCTCGCGAGCGCGTACGCGACGCCGTACCCGACCATCGAGCGCGCCGTGCCCGTCGGCGCCGACCCGGCGCGCGGGGCGACGACGGCGAGCTCGCGACCGGCGAGCAGCCAGCCGCCGGCGGCCACGAGGAGGACGCCGACGACGACCGTGAGCCACGGCAGGAACCGCTCGACGGACAAGGCGAGCGGGACCGCGACGGCGGCGAACGCACCGAAGACGGCGACGAAGCCGACGGTCATCGACCCGGACATCACGAGGGCCCGGACCAGCGCCGCGGAGCGGCCCGGGCGTGCGTCCTCCCCGCCGGTGACGACGAGGGCGAGGTACGCCGGGAGCAACGCGAACCCGCACGGGTTGAGCGCTGCGAGCAGGCCCGCGACGAGGGCGAGGGAGAGGGTGGCGGCGTCGACCACGGCGGAGGCCTCAGCCGGCGAGCGCGTCGAGCTCGGCGCGCAGCCGGTCGACGGGCACGGGGCCCGTGAGGACCCGCGGCTCGCCCGAGGCGTCGAGCACCACCGAGTCGTACTGGCTCGCGACACCGAAGCGCGTGTAGAGCGTGCCGTCGAGGTCGGCGACGTGCTCGATGCCGTCGACGCCGCCGCGCGCGACGAAGTCGCTCATGGCGTCGCCGTCGCTCGACAGGCCCGCGACCCCGACGACGCGCACGCGACCCTCGTACTCCTCGGCGAGGGCGGCGATCTCGGGGGCCTCACGCGCGCACACGGTGCACCAGGGGGCCCAGAACCACAGCAGGGTGGGCTCGCCGAGGAGCGAGGCGCCCTCGAAGGTGCCCCCGTCGACGGTGGGTGCGGTGAAGGCGAGGACCTCCGGCACCTCCTGCGGCGCCGCCTCGGCGTCCTCCGACGCCATCGGCTCCTCCGACGCCATCGGCTCCTCCGACGCCATCGGCCCGGTCGGGTCTGCGGAGGCGGCGTCCTCGGCGGTCGCCGCGCCTCCGCAGGCGGCGAGGAGGAGCGCCGCCGCGAGGGCGAGCGCGGGCAGGGTGCGGGCGGGGGCTCGTGTGCTCACCCCACCATCGTGCGCGGCGCCGGCGTCCCGCGGGAGGGCCGGACCCCTTACGAGGTGCTGACGTCCGCGGCCGGCAGCTCGAGCCGGGCGAGGCACCCGCCCGCGACGGGGCGCACCTCGGCGCGCCCGCCGTGCCGCTCGGCGACGGACCGGACGATGGCGAGACCGAGCCCGGCCCCGACGCGTCCCGGGCTGCGCGCGGCCTCGCCGCGCCAGCCGGGCTCGAACATCCGCTGCAGCGTCTCCTCGCTCACACCGCCGCAGGAGTCGCGGACCTCGACGGTGACCGTCCCCGCTGCGCGCGTCACGCCGACCGACACCGACCCGCCGGGACCGCTGCTCCGGACGGCGTTGTCGAGGAGGTTGACCACCGCGCGCGCCAGCTCACCGGTCCGGCCGCGCACGAGCACACCCGGTGCCGCCTCACCCGTCAGCGCGACGCCGTCGGCCCGGGCCAGCGGGTGCACCTGCGCGACGGCGTCGGACAGGACGTCGGCGACGTCGACCTCCTCCTCCGCCGCGGCGGAGCCCGGCGCGCCGGAGCGCAGCCGCGACAGCATGAGGACGTCGTCGACCATGCCGCTGGTCCGGTCGGCCTCCTCCCGGATCCGGGCGAGGTAGCGGGCGGGGTCCTCGGCGACGCCGTCCTCGAGGGCCTCGGCCATCGCGCGGATCCCGGCGAGCGGGGTGCGGAGGTCGTGGGAGACCCACGTCACGAGCTCGCGGCGGCCCCGCTCGACCTCGGCCTCGCGCCGTGACCCGGCGGCGTCGTCGGCCGCACGACGCAGCACGTGCGCGACGCGGCGGGCGAGGAGCCCGCCGAAGAGCAGGGCGACGGGGACCGTCGCCGCGAGGACGACGAGGACGACCCGGAGGTCCCCCGGCGACAGCAGCATCGCCTGCGCTGCGGCGGCCACGCCGGCGGCGACGGACGCGACCGCGACGACCGGTGTGACGACGACCGCGGCTGCGACCGCACGCCGGGCGAGCGCGACGACGACGACGGCACCGACCAGCCCGACGGCGAGCGCGACCGCGGCGGCGATCGCCACCACGGACGCCGCGGCGCTCACCGGCCCTCCTGCGGGTCCCAGCGGTACCCGACCCCCCACACGGTGACGAGCCGCTGCGGGGACGCGGGGTCGGCCTCGACCTTGCCGCGCAGGCGGCGGACGTGGACCGTGACGGTCGACAGGTCGCCGAACTCCCACCCCCACACGTCCCGCAGGAGGTCCTCGCGCGAGAACGCGCGGCCCGGGTGGCGCAGCAGGTGGACGAGCAGCGCGAGCTCGCGGCTCGTGAGGGGGAGCTCCTGCCCCGCGCGGGTGGCCCGGTGCCCCGCGACGTCGACCTCGAGGTCGCCGTCCCGCAGCACGTCGCCGGCCCCCTCGGCGGCGGGCCGCGGGCCGGGCGAGGTCCGCCGGAGCACGGAACGGGCCCGCAGGACGAGCTCGCGCGGGCTGAAGGGCTTGGGCACGTAGTCGTCGGCCCCGGCGACCAGCCCCGCGACGCGGTCCTCCTCCTCGCCGAGGGCGGTGAGGAGGATGACGGCCGGCTCGCGGCCGTGCGCCCGACCGGGCTCCCGCAGCAGCCGGCAGACGTCGAGCCCCGAGCCGCCGGGGAGCATGACGTCGAGCACCACGAGGTCGAGGACGTGCGCGTGCGCGACGGCGAGGGCGGACGCCACGTCGTCGGCCTCGAGGACCTCGTGCCCGTCGCGGGCGAGGTAGGCCCCCGCGACCTCGCGGACGGTCGGGTCGTCGTCGACGACGAGGACGCGGGGCACGTGCCGAGCGTAGGTGGGCCCGGGTCGTCGGCCGGGGCGTCGCCCCGGTCCGTCACCGGTCCGTCAGATCTCGCCCCCGTCAGCGACCCGTCTCGGGGCCGCGGGCCAGGAGCGGGGCGAGCGTCGCGACGAGCGCGCGGACGGCCTGCCCCCGGTGGCTGATCGCGTCCTTCTCGTCCGGCGTGAGCTCGGCGCACGTCCGCACGTCACCGTCCGGCACGAGGACCGGGTCGTAGCCGAAGCCGCCGTCCCCTCGGGGCTGCCGCGCGAGCCGGCCGTGCAGCGTCCCGCTCGTGACGGTCTCCTCGACCCCCGGGCCGGACAGCGCGGCGGCGCACTCGAACCAGGCCGCGCGGTGGGCGTCGGGGACGTCCGCCAGCTGGGCGAGGAGCAGCCGGAGGTTCGCCGCGTCGTCGCCGTGCCGACCGGCCCAGAGCGCGGAGAACACCCCGGGGGCCCCGCCGAGGACGGCGACGCAGAGCCCCGAGTCGTCGGCGACGGCCGGCAGGCCGGTGGCCGCGGCGACGGCCCGGGCCTTGAGCAGCGCGTTCTCGGCGAACGTCACCCCGGTCTCGGCCACCTCGCCCGGGTCGGGCAGGCCGGCGGCGACCGCACCGGCGACGGAGACCACGTCGCCCTCGGCCAGGCCCGGCACGTGCGGGGCGAGCAGCCGCCGGAGCTCGACGACCTTGTGCTCGTTGCGGGTCGCGAGCACGAGCCGCGGCGCAGCGGCCACGTCAGGCCCCCGGCAGCGGGCCGGCGAGGGCTGCGGCCTGGTGCCCGGCGAGCGCGACGCAGCCGGCGGAGGCGAGGTCGAGGAGCGCGTCGAGCTCGGTGCGGTCGAACGGCGCGCCCTCGGCGGTGCCCTGCACCTCGACGAAGCGCCCGTCGCCGGTGCACACGACGTTCATGTCGGTGCCGGCCGCGACGTCCTCCGGGTAGTCGAGGTCGAGGACGGGACGGCCGTCGACGACCCCGACGCTCACCGCGGCGACGCTGCCGGTGAGCGGCTGCGCCGTCGCGGGGACGTGACCCTCGCGGACCGCCCACGCGCACGCGTCGGCGAGCGCGACGTAGGCCCCGGTGATGGCGGCGGTGCGGGTGCCGCCGTCGGCCTGCAGCACGTCGCAGTCGAGCTGCACGGTGTTCTCGCCGAGCGCCGAGGTGTCGACGACGGCGCGCAGCGCCCGCCCGACGAGGCGGCTGATCTCGTGGGTGCGTCCCCCGACGCGGCCCTTCACCGACTCCCGGTCGCCGCGGGTGTGGGTGGCGCGCGGCAGCATGGCGTACTCCGCCGTCACCCACCCCTGACCGGAGCCCTTGCGCCAGCGCGGCACGCCGGGGGTGAACGAGGCCGTGCACAGCACCCGCGTGCGGCCGAACTCCACGAGGACGCTGCCCTCGGGGTGCTCGCTCCAGCCGCGGGTGAGCCGGACCGGTCGCAGCTCGTCGGGGGCGCGGCCGTCGTGGCGGGTCGTCATGCCGGCCACCCTAGGACCGCGCCGTCAGACCTCGACGACGAGCCCGGGCCGGGCGGTCGCGAGGGGCCCGGACCACACCTCGCGCGCCTCGCGCGCGGCCGCGCCCGGGTCGTTCCACGCCGGCACGTGCGTGACGAGGAGCGAGCGGGCACCGGCCGACCGCGCGGCCTCCCCCGCGCGGCGGCCCGTGAGGTGGATGCCGCGGGCCTCGTCGCGGCCCTCGACGAACGCGGCCTCGCACAGCAGCAGGTCGGCGTCCCGGGCCGCCTCGACGAGCCCGTCGCAGGCGTCGGTGTCGCCGGAGTACGCGAGGACCCGCTCCCGCCCGTCCGGCCCCGTCCACGCGACCCGGACCGCGTACGCCTCCACCGGGTGCAGCACCGGGTAGGCGGTGACGGTCAGCGCCCCCACCTGCACCGGCTCCTCCGGGACCCAGCGGTGCACGGCGAGCTCCCCGGCCATCGCGTCGGGCTCGGTGAGGTCGTAGCCGCGGGCGAGCCGCAGGGCCGTGCCGCTCGGGCCCCACACCGGCACGCGCCGGCCGGTCGGCCCCGCGGGGTGGTGCCGCTGCATGACGTAGAGGCCCATGAGGTCGAGGCAGTGGTCGGCGTGCAGGTGCGACAGCAGGACGGCGTCGAGGCGGCGCGGGTCGACGTGCCGCTGCAGCGGCCCGATGGCCCCGCTGCCGAGGTCGAGCACCACCCGCGTCGTCGACCCGTCGGGGCCGTCGGCCTCGACGAGGTAGCAGGAGGCGGCCGAGTCCGGCCCGGGGTACGAGCCGGCGCACCCGACGACCGTCAGCCTCACGCGGGGGTCCCGGCGCTCAGCTCGACCGCCCCGACGACCGGGCCGAGGAAGCGCCCGGCGAGGTCGTGGAACGCCTGGCCGTCGCCGGTGGCGAGGAACCGGTGCCGCGGTGGGGGCGCGTCGTCGGGACGGAACAGGTCGTGCCGGGCGAGGGTGCGGTAGACGTCCTTCGCGGTCTCCTCGGCGCTCGACACGAGTGTGACGTCCTCGCCCATGACGTAGCCGATGACGCCCGTCAGCAGCGGGTAGTGGGTGCAGCCGAGCACGAGGGTGTCGACGCCGGCCTCGCGCACGGGCGCGAGGTACTCCTCGGCGACGGCGAGGAGCTCCGGGCCGCTCGTGACGCCCTGCTCGACGAACTCGACGAAGCGGGGGCACGCCCGCGTCGTCAGCTCGAGGTGCACGGCGGCGGCGAACGCGTCCTCGTACGCGCGCGACGACACGGTCGCGCGGGTCCCGATGACCCCCACCCGGCCGCTGCGGGTAGCGGCGACGGCGCGCCGGACGGCGGGCTGGATGACCTCGACGACCGGGACGTCGTAGCGCTCGCGGGCGTCGCGCAGCATGGCGGCGCTCGCCGAGTTGCACGCGATCACGAGGAGCTTGACGCCCGACTCGACGAGCGTGTCGAGGCAGTCGAGGGCGAACCGGCGCACCTCGGCGATGGGCCGTGGGCCGTACGGGGTGCGGGCGGTGTCGCCGAGGTAGCGGATCGGCTCGTGCGGGAGCTGGTCGAGCACGGCACGTGCGACGGTGAGGCCGCCGACCCCCGAGTCGAAGATCCCGATCGGGGCGTCGAGCTCCTCCAGCACGGCTCGGATGCTACCCGCGGCCCCGGACACGTCCGGGTGCCTGCACCGCGCCGCGGAGCGCCGCCTCGCTCACGCCCACAGCCGGCCCTCCAGGGCGTCCTCGGCGTCGTCGAGGTCGCCGTCGAAGGCCCCCGTCGACAGGTACTTCCAGCCGCCGTCGCACACGAGGAAGGCGATGTCCGCCCGCTCGCCCGCCTGCTCGGCGCGCCGGGCGAGACCGAGCGCGGCGTGGAGGATCGCGCCGGTCGACACCCCCGCCCAGATCCCCTCCTCCTCGAGGAGCTGGCGGGTACGGCGGACGGCGTCCCGCGGGCCGACGGAGAAGCGGCCGTCGAGGACGCGCTCGTCGTACAGCTCCGGCACGAACCCCTCGTCGAGGTTCCGCAGGCCGTACACCAGCTCGCCGTAGCGGGGTTCCGCGGCGACGACCCGTACGTCCGGCACCTTCTCCTTGAGGAAGCGCCCGGCGCCCATGAGGGTGCCGGTCGTGCCGAGGCCCGCGACGAAGTGCGTGATCTCGGGCAGGTCCGCGACCAGCTCGGGCCCGGTGGACTCGTAGTGGGCGCGCGCGTTCGCCTCGTTGGCGTACTGGTCGAGCATCACCCAGTCCGGGTGCTCCGCCGCGAGCGCCCGCGCCACCCGCACCGCCTCGTTGGAGCCGCCGACCGCCGGCGAGAAGCGGACGTCCGCGCCGTAGAGGCGCAGCAGCCGCACCCGCTCCTCGCTCACGTTCTCCGGCATCACGACGACGAGGCGGTAGCCCGCCCGCCGGGCGGCCATCGCCAGCGAGATGCCGGTGTTGCCGCTCGTGGGCTCCAGCAGCGTGGCCCCCGGCCGCAGCCGGCCGTCCGCCTCCGCCGCCCGGACCATCCACGTGGCGGGCCGGTCCTTCACCGAGCCCGTCGGGTTGCGGTCCTCGAGCTTGGCCCACAGCCGCACGGTCGGCGACGGCGAGAGCCGGGCGAGGTGGACGAGCGGCGTGCCGCCGACGGTGTCGAGGACCGAGGACGCGCGCACGGGGTCAGCAGCCGCCGGCGACCGCCGGGAGGATCGTCACCTCGGCGCCCTCGCCGACCGGCGTCGCCAGGCCGCCGGTGAACCGCACGTCCTCGTCGTCGACGTAGACGTTGACGAAGCGGCGAAGCGCACCGTCCTCGAGGACGCGCTCGCCGATCCCGGGGTGGCGCTCGTCGAGGTCGGCGAGCACGTCGGCGAGCGTCGAGCCGGACGCCGTCGTGCTGCGGGCGCCCCCGGTGAGGCCGCGCAGGATCGTCGGGATGCGGACGACGACGGGCGCGGTGCCCGTCGTGACGGTCGGCTCGGCGCTCACGGTTCTCCTCGGCTCGGCGGTGGTGGCCGTCGTGGCCAACCGTGCCGCCCCGGTCCGCTATTCCGGCGGCGCCGGACCCGGGACCGAGGTCCCGGGTGACGGTCGCGGACGCCGGGGAGCATCGGGGCATGACAGCCCAAGGGGACGAGGACGGGCCCGCCGAGGGCCGGGCGCCGCGCGTCAGCGTCCTGGACCGCTCGCAGTGCCTCGAGCACCTCGCCCGCACGAGCGCGGGTCGGGTGGCGTACCCGGCACCGGACGGCACGGTCGCCGTGGTGCCGGTGGCGTACGTCCTCGACGGGGAGGACGTGGTCTTCCGGACGTCGAGCGGCAGCGGCGTCGACCGTGCCGCACGCGAGGGCGTGCTCACCTTCCAGGCCGACGAGGCGGACGTGCGGCGGCGGACCGGCTGGAGCGTGATGGTCGTCGGCCAGGTCGAGGTGCACCGCACCGGGGGCGGCGGCCGCCCGCCGGTCGGGGAGGACGCCGCCACCCTGCTGCGGCCGTGGGCCCCCGGCGTCAAGGACGTGTGGGTGCGCGTGCGGGCCGAGCGGCTGAGCGGTCGGCGGGTGGGCCCGGTGGGCAGCACGACGCAGCGCCCCCACGGTCCGCACGCGACGTGGCACGTCGCGTCCCGGTCGTGGGTCGTGCCCTACGACGGTCGCTGAGGCGCCCGCACCTCAGCCGTCGACGACCTCGACGGCCTCCTCACGCGCCTCCCCGTCGACGATGCGCCAGCTGCGCACCTCGTCCTGCGCGGGGTCGCGTGTCGAGACCAGGAGGTAGTGGGCGCCGGGCTCGGAGGCGAGGGCGATGTCGGTGCGCGACGGGACCGCCTCCGTGGCGGTGTGGGAGTGGTAGACGACGACGGGGTCCTCCTCGCGGGCGTCCATGTCCCGGTAGAGCGCGAGCAGCTCGCTGCTGTCGAACTCGTAGAACGTCGGCGAGCGGGCCGCGTTGAGCATGGGCACGAGCCGGCGGGGCTCGTCGCTGCCCTGCGGTCCGGCGACGACACCGCACGCCTCGTCGGGGTGGTCGCGACGCGCGTGGGCGACGACCGCGTCGAGGAGGGACCGTCGGATGCGGAGCACGAGCGGAGCGTAGGCGCGGCACCACATCCACGCCGAACCGCGTCGTAGGTTGTTCAACTTGCCTGGCGGCGCGGTCGAGCGTCCCATGGAAGAGCGCAGGCGGGTCCACGCAGACGTGGGTCACCCGCTCCCCTGCTGCGCCCGACCGATGGAGGCACCCGATGGTCGAAGAGCTGAGCCAGGCTCAGTACGACACCGTCTACAACTTCCTGTCCCTGGTGATCGCGAGCCAGCTGTTCACCGCGTTGTTCATCGTGATGAGCCTGCGACGGGTGCTCCCGAAGTACCGGGCGGCGCTCATCATCTCCGCGACGGTGTGCGGGATCGCCGCCTACCACTACTTCCGGATCTTCGACTCCTTCCGGGAGGCGTACGTCACGGACGCCGTCGGCGGCCAGGGCGTCTACACGCTGGCCGAGGGCGTCTCGTTCAACGTCGCCTACCGCTACGTCGACTGGCTCCTGACGGTCCCGCTCCTGCTGCTCGAGGCCATCGCCGTCCTGGCGCTCGCCCGGAAGACGCAGACCTCGCTGCTCGTCCGGCTCATCCCGGCCTCCGCGCTCATGATCGTGCTCGGCTACCCCGGCGAGATCAGCGACGACGTCACGACGAAGATGATCTGGGGCGCGCTGTCGACGATCCCGTTCGCCTACATCCTCTACGTGCTCTTCGTCGAGCTCGGTCGCATCCTGGCCGGCGCCCCGAGGGAGATCGCGGTGACCGTGCGGAACCTCCGCCTGCTCCTGCTCGGCACGTGGGGCGTCTACCCGATCGCCTACCTGTTCCCCGTGCTGGGGATCGAGGGCAGCGACGCGTTCGTCGCCCGGGAGGTCGGCTACTCGGTGGCGGACATCCTCGCGAAGGCGCTCTTCGCCCTCGTGATCTTCCGCATCGCCCGCCTCAAGAGCGCGTACGACGACCCGGACTACGCCGAGACGCACGACCCCACGACGCTCATGACCATCGAGGAGGTCGACGGCCGGCGCCCGACGGGGGTCGCTGAGCCGGAGACGGCGCGGACCGGGGAGCGCGAGCGGCGGGCCGCCCCGGCCTGAGCCACGGTGCGCGTGCGGGCCCTCCGCCGCCCTCGACCCTGCTCTCAGCGGTCGAGGGCCCGCACGAGCATCTCCAGCAGCGCCGACAGGAAGTCGTACACCGCGATGCGGTACGCCCGCAGGGCGCGCTCGCTGCCGGCGGGGTCGACGACCACGTCGTCGCCCTCCCCCGCGGCCACGGCCTCCGCCACGATCTCGGCCTCGTACGCGTCGAGCTCGCCGTGGAGGTCGTCGTCCTCGCCCACGGCGAGGAGGGTGCCGAGCGCGAGCCGGCAGTCGTTGAGCGCCGTGAGCCACGCCGCCGCGCGGCCGGGGTCGACGACGACACCGCCCTCCTGCCGCCGCAGCGTCACGAGGTCCGCGAGGACGGAGTCGATCGCGGCGACCTTCGCGTCCCGCACGCCGGTCCCGGCCAGGCGGCGGAACTCGGCGGCGGTGGCCTCGTCGTCGAGGGACGCGTCGGGCAGCAGCCGCCGCAGCACCGGGTCGTCGGGTCGCTCGTCGGCGCCGACGTCGGCCCGCCCGGTCCCGTCCTCGCCCGTCGTCGGCATGTCGAGCCCTGCGACGATCGCGTCGAACTCGTCGTCCGGTCCTCCGACGGCCTCGGCCCCCGACGCCGCCTCGGCGGCGCCGCCGGTCACAGGTGGCTCCTCGCCCAGCAGGACGGCCCGCGTCTGCTCGAGCGCCTCCGCGACGACCCCCGCGTGGACGACGTCGAGGTCGAAGGCGACGTGGCCGTCCCGGCGCCGCCGCACCATCGCGCTCATCCGGCGGGCCACCGCGTCACGGCTCCTCCCGCTGCAGCGTCGCCCACAACCCGTACCTGTGCATCGCGCTGACGTCGCCCTCCATCCGCTCCCGGCTGCCGGAGCTCACGACGGCACGGCCCTCGGTGTGGACCCGCATCATGAGCTCGTCGGCCTTCTCCTTGGAGTACCCGAAGTACGAGCGGAACACGTACGAGACGTACGACATGAGGTTGACGGGGTCGTTCCACACGATCGTCGTCCATGTGCCGTGGCGCTGCTCGACGGGCTGCTCCGCGACAGCCGTCGCCGAGCCGGGGGCCTCGGGCGCCCCCGGTTCCGCCGCACGCACGGGGAGCGGGTGGGGCAGGACCGACGGCACGCCCCACAGCGTAGGCGCGGCTAGCGTGGCGGTCGTGCGCGTCCCCGCCCTCGCCACCGACCGCTACGAGCTGACGATGGTGCAGGCCGCGCTGGCCGCCGGGACCGCGGACCGCGAGTGCGTGTTCGAGGTCTTCGGGCGCAGGCTGCCCTCCGGGCGGCGCTTCGGGGTCGTCGCCGGCATGTCGCGGGTGCTCGAGGTGCTCGAGGGCCTGCGCTTCGACGACGCCGACCTCGAGGCGCTGCGGTCCGGCGGCGTCGTCGACGACCGCACGTGCGAGTGGCTGGCCCGCTACCGCTTCGACGGCGACGCGGTCGCCTACCCGGACGGCGAGGTCCACGTGCCCGGCTCGCCCCTGCTGCAGGTGCGGGCCTCCTTCGCCACCGGCGTCGTCCTCGAGACCGTCGTGCTGAGCGTCCTCAACCACGACTGCGCCGTCGCCGGCGCCGCCGCCCGCATGGTCGTCGCCGCGGAGGACCGCCCCATCGTCGAGATGGGGTCCCGGCGCACCCACGAGCACGCTGCCGTCGACGCCGCCCGCGCCGCCCACCTCGCGGGGTTCACGTCGACGAGCAACCTCGAGGCCGGCGTGCGGTTCGGCGTGCCGACGGCGGGCACGAGCGCCCACGCCTTCGTGCTCCTCCACGACTCCGAGCGCGAGGCCTTCGCCGCCCAGGTCGCCGCGCAGGGACCGGGCACGACGCTCCTCGTCGACACGTTCGACATCGCCGAGGGGATCCGCGCGGCGGTCGAGGTCGCGGGCACGTCGCTGGGCGGCGTGCGGATCGACTCCGGCGACCTCGCCGTGCACGCGCGCTTCGCCCGCCGCCTGCTCGACGACCTGGGCGCGACCGGCACCAAGGTCGTCGTCTCCGGCGACCTCGACGAGCACGGCATCGCGCGGCTGTCGGGCGCCCCGGTCGACGTGTACGGCGTCGGGACCTCCGTCGTCACCGGTTCCGGAGCCCCCACCGCCGGCCTCGTCTACAAGCTCGTCGAGGTCGACGGCCGACCGGTCGCGAAGCGCTCGACGGGCAAGGCCACGCACGCCGGGGCGCACCGCGTCGTGCGGCGCCACCGCGCCTCGGGGGTCGCGACGGAGGAGGTGCTCGTGGCGGGCGGCGCCGACGTCGACGAGCGTCCCGGCGACCGCTCGCCGCAGGTGGCACTCCTGCGACGCGGGCAGCGCACGGACGACACCGCGGACTCGGTCGACCTCGAGGCGGCCCGGCGGCGGCTCCGGGAACGGCTGTCGACGACCCTGCCGTGGGACGCGCTGTCGCTGTCCGAGGGCGACGCGGCGTTCCCGACGACGTACGTTGGGGAGGCATGACGGACCCCTCGGACGTCGGCTACGACGCCACCACGGCCCTCGTGGTCGTCGACCTCCAGAACGACTTCGCGGACCCTGCGGGCGGCCTCCACGTCGCCGGTGGCGAGGACCTCGCCGCCGCGCTCGGCCCGCACCTGGTCGCGGCCCGGGCCGCGGGCGCCCTCGTCGTCCTCACCCAGGACTGGCACCCGCCGCGCACGCCGCACTTCGACACCGACGGCGGTCCCTGGCCGGTGCACTGCGTGGCAGGCACGTGGGGCGCGGAGCTCGTCGACGGGCTCGACGTCCACGCCGACGACCCGGTCGTCCGCAAGGGCACCGGCGGCGAGGACGGCTACTCCGGCTTCTCGGTCCGCGACCCGGTCTCCGGCGAGGTCGACCGGACCGAGCTGCAGGGCCACCTCGAGCGCCACGGCGTCCGCCGCGTCGTCGTCACCGGTCTGGCGGGCGACGTGTGCGTGGCGGCGACCGCGCACGACGCGCTCGCGCTCGGCTACGAGACGCTCTACCCGCTCGACCTCACCCGCTTCGTCGAGCGGCAGCCGGGCGACGGCGAGCGCACCGTTACCCGGCTGCGGGAGGCCGGCGCCCGGGTGCTGTGACGCAGCGGGATCAGCCGGTGAGGAGCCAGCGGCGCACGGTGTCGACGCGGGCCCGGACCTGGCCGAGGTCCGCCTCGGGCACGGCCGGGCCGCCGCACGTGGTCCGCAGCCGGGCGTGGACGACGGCGTGGGGGCTGCCCGTGCGACGCGCGTAGGCACCGACGAGGCCGTTGAGCTCGCGGCGCGCGGCCGCGACCGCGCGGTGGTCGACGACGACCTCGGCCGCATCGGCGGCGGGCGACGGCCGGGCCGGGCGCCGGCGCAGGTGCGCCCCCATCTCGTCGGCCTCCACGAGACCCGGCAGGGCGAGCAGCGCCTGCTCGCCGTCGCTGCCCTCGTCGTCGGCCCACGTCGCGTGGTTGGAGAACTCGTCGCCGTCCCACACCGCCCGGTCGAACGCCGCGTCGGACTCCAGCGCCTGGAACGGCAGCTCCTCCGCCCCCGGCGCGTTCCGCTCGGTCCGCGCCTCCGCCAGCAGGTCCTCCTCCGGCGCCCACAGGTCGTCGCCGTCCGCCGCCCGTGGGCGGTCGAGGACGTGGTCGCGCGCGACCTCGAGCTCGGCGGCGTAGCGCAGCAGCTGCGGCACGCTCGGCAGGAACACCGAGGCGGTCTCCCCGCGACGGCGGGCCCGGACGAAGCGGCCGACGGCCTGGGCGAAGAACAGCGGCGTCGCGGTCGTCGTCGCCCACACCCCGACCGACAGCCGGGGCACGTCGACGCCCTCGGACACCATCCGGACCGCGACCATCCACCGCGGGCCCTCGGGCCCGGCGGCGGCGAACGACTCGATGCCGGCGGAGGCGTCGGGGTCGTCGGACAGCACCACGGTGGGCGGGGCCCCGGTCAGCTCGCGGAGGATGCCCGCGTACGCCCGCGCGGAGGCCTGGTCGCTCGCGATCACGAGGCCACCGGCGTCCGGCACCGTCCGCCGCACCTCGGCGAGGCGACGGTCGGCGGCCCGGAGCACGGCCGGCACCCACTGCCCCTGGGGGTCGAGCGCCGTCCGGAGCGCCTGGGCCGTGAGGTCCTTCGTCAGCGGTTCCCCGAGCCGCGCGGCGACCTCGTCGCCCGCTCGGGTCCGCCACCGCATGTTGCCCGCGTAGGCGAGGAAGAGGACCGGCCGCACGACGCCGTCGGCGAGGGCCTCGCCGTAGCCGTAGAGGTGGTCGGGGCGGGAGCGACGGGACCCGTCGGCCTCCTGCACGTACGTGACGAACGGGATCGGGTTGGCGTCGGAGCGGAACGGGGTGCCGCTGAGCGCCAGACGCCGCTCGGCGTCCTCGAAGGCCGTCGCGACGCCCTCGCCCCAGGAGCGCGCGTCGCCCGCGTGGTGGATCTCGTCGAGGACCATGAGGGTGCGACGGGCCCGGCAACGGGCGGCGAAGGCGTGCGGGCGCAACCCCACCTGGGCGTACGTCACGACGCCACCGTCGAACCCGGCCGTGCCGGCGCCCGTGGAGCGGAACGACGGGTCGAGGCGGATGCCGACCCGGCTCGCGGCGTCCGCCCACTGGGTCTTGAGGTGCTCGGTCGGGCACACCACGACGACCCGCTCGACGGTGCGGCGCTGCAGCAGCTCCGTCGCCACGCGGAGGGCGAACGTCGTCTTGCCCGCGCCGGGCGTCGCCGCCGCGAGGAAGTCGCGCGGGCCCCGGGCGAGGTAGCGGTCGAGGGCGTCGCGCTGCCACGCCCGCAGCGCACCGGCGGTGCCCCACGCGGCCCGCTCGGGGAAGGCCGGGGACAGCTGCGCCGCGGCCGCGGCGCTCGGGTGCTCGGGGGTGTGGTGGACGCTCGGGCGGGCCTGGCTCAGCGGTCCTGCCCCGAGCCCTCGTCGTCGCCGCCGCCGCGCAGACCCTCGTAGATCTCCTTGCACGTGGGGCACACGGGGAACTTCTTCGGGTCCCGGCTCGGCACCCACACCTTCCCGCAGAGCGCGGTCAGCGGCTCCCCCGTCACCGCGCTGGCGACGATCTTGTCCTTCTTCACGTAGTGCGCGAAGCGCTCGTGGTCGCCGGGCTCGGCCGGCTCGACGGTGCGCTCCTGCTCCAGCACCGCCGTGCCCGCCGGCTGCCGGCCGGGCTCGGGCGGTGGTGCGGACGGGAAGGACGGCTCCGACATGGCGTCGAGTGTAGGACCCCCATCCGCTCCGGGGCCCGGCTCCGGACCACTGTGGACAGGACCTGCTGCGCACGCGCGACTCCGGCCTCTACGGTCGGAGCACGTGACGTGCGCGACCGCTCAGGGGAGGAGCCGATCGTGAGCCGCGGCAGCATCGACATCGACGCCCAGCTCGACCGCATGGAGGCCGAGGGCGCGATCGCCGTCGACTCCGTCGACTTCGGCGTCCCGGACGCCACGGCGGTCCGCCGTGAGCTCGGCTCGACCCTCGACTACTTCGCCCGGGTCGAGCGGGAGGTGGAGCGCAACGTCCTGGAGCTGCAGGTGCTGCTGCCGCAGGCCGACGACCGCACCCGGCGCTTCATGCGGGTGTGGGAGGAGCAGGAGCTGCCGCACGGGTGGATCTTCGACCGGCTGCAGCGCGAGCTGGGCCTGCCGGAGTCGACGCCGAACCTCAACCACATCAGCCGCTCCCTGCGCCTCGGCGGCGTGCTCGGGCACGTGCCGGGGGTGCACGACGCCCTGATGTTCCTCTACTTCTCCATCGGCGCCATGCACGAGCGCCTCACCGCCGTCGGCTACGACCTGCTGAAGGAGCGGCTGCTCCACCTCGGCGCACGCGGGTTCGCCGAGACCGCCGTCGCCCCGATCCGCGGGCAGGAGTCGACCCACTACGCGTACTACCGCAACTCCGCCCTGCTGCAGCGGGAGCGGCTGGCCGACTGGCAGCTCCACCTGTGCCGCATCGTCCGCACGCGCACGTACCACCCGATCGGGGCGACCACGCCGTCGAACCGCGCCGACTTCGGCGGCGTCGCCGTCCACCTCAGCGGCTCCGACGACGTCGACCGCTTCGCGGTGCCCGTGCAGCGTGTCGCGCAGGAGCTCCTCGTGCGGCAGCGGGACGGCCTGCGCCTGCCGGCGTTCGTCGCCCGCGGGCTGCGCGAGTCCGTCGCGGCCTTCCGTGCGCGCGAGTCCGGGCACCGCCCGGACCGCGACGAGGACCTCGACGGGCTCGTGCCGGCGTGACGCCGTGACCGGGCCGGTCGACGACGTCGATCAGTTGACCTCGGGGTCGCTGCGGTAGGTCGCGGCGAGCGCAACGGTCGTGGTCTGGCGCAGGAGCACGTCGCGCCACAGCGTCTCGGTGTCGCCGCGGAAGCCGTCGCCGGGCTCGCCCTCGACGACGAACCACGCACCCTCGGCCAGCTCCGACTCCAGCTGCCCGGGTCCCCAGCCCGCGTGCCCCGCGTACACCCGCAGGCCCGCCGCGGCGGGCGCGACGATCTCCGGCGGGGCGTCGAGGTCGACGACGGCGATGGAGCCGACGAGCCGCTTGAGGCCGGGCGGCTCGCCGTCGTCGCCCGGCAGGCGGGCGAGGCCGATGGCGGAGTCGAGGCCGACCGGGCCCCCCTGGAAGAGGTGGGGCGGCTCGGTGACGTGGTCGTGCCACGCGGGGAGGACGTCGACGACGTCGCTGACGAGCGGGCGGTTGAGGACGAGCCCGAGCGCACCCTCGTCCGAGGCGTTGAGGAGCAGGACGACGGTCGCGCGGAAGTTCGGGTCGAGCAGGCCGGGGTGCGCGACGAGCAGCGCGCCCGCACGGGGCTCGGCGGGCGGGGGCGGCAGCAGCGGACCGAGCCGCTCTCGCCCGATCACGTCGGCGGCTCCCCCTTCGCCGCGCGCTCGACCGCCGCCGCCACGGCCGTCGTGCTCTCGGCGTGGAACACGCTCGGGACGATGTACGTCGCGTTGAGCTCGTCCGGGTGCACCGTGTCGGCGAGGGCCCGCGCCGCCGCCAGCAGCATCGCCTCGTCGACGGTGTGGGAGCGGGCGTCGATGAGGCCGCGGAAGACGCCCGGGAACGCGAGCACGTTGTTGATCTGGTTGGCGAAGTCGCTGCGCCCGGTGGCGACGACCGCGGCGTGCTCGGCCGCCTCCGCGGGGTCGACCTCCGGCACCGGGTTGGCGAGGGCGAAGACGATGGCGTCGTCCGCCATGGTCGCGATGTCGTCGCCGTCGAGGATCCCGCCCGCCGACAGCCCGACGAAGACCTCCGCGTCGACGATCGCGTCCCTCAGGGTGCCGGTGAGCCCGCGAGGGTTCGTGTGCTCCGCCGTCCACGCCAGCTCCGGGGCGAGGTCGGCGCGGTCGCGGTGGACGATCCCGTCGACGTCGACGACCACGGCGTCCCGCACGCCCGCGGCGAGGAGCAGCTTGAGGACCGCCGTCCCGGCCGCCCCGGCCCCGGACATGACGAGCCGGACCTCGCCGATGTCCTTGCCGACGACCTTCAGGGCGTTCGTCAGCGCCGCGAGGACGACGATCGCGGTGCCGTGCTGGTCGTCGTGGAAGACGGGGATGTCGAGCTCCTCCCGCAGGCGCCGCTCGACCTCGAAGCAGCGGGGCGCCGCGATGTCCTCGAGGTTGATGCCCGCGAACACCGGCGCGATCGCCTTGACGGCGGTGATGATCTCCTCGGTGTCCTGCGTGTCGAGGCAGATGGGGAACGCGTCGACGTTCGCGAACCGCTTGAACAGCACCGCCTTGCCCTCCATGACCGGCAGCGCCGCGAGCGGACCGAGGTTGCCCAGCCCGAGGACCGCGGAGCCGTCGGTGACGACGGCCACCGTGTTCCGCTTGATCGTGAGCCGGCGGGCGTCCTCCGGGTTGGCGGCGATCGCCTCGCACACCCGGGCCACGCCGGGGGTGTAGGCGAGGGAGAGGTCGTCGCGGTTGCGCAGCGGGACCTTGGAGCGCACCTCGAGCTTGCCGCCGAGGTGGGCGAGGAACACCCGGTCCGACACCTTGCCGATCTCGACGCCCTCGAGCCCGCGGAGGGACCGGACGAGCTCCTCCGCGTGCTCCTGCCCGCGCGTGGCCGCGGTGACGTCGACGGCGAGGCGCCCGGCCCCGGAGGCCGTGACGTCGAGCGCGGTCACGATGGCCCCGCTGTGTTCCATGACGGTCGTGAGCTCGCTGACGGCGGTCGGGCGCGCCGGCAGCTCGAGCCGGATCGTGACGGAGTAGGACACGCTCGCGGACGGCATGGGCCGATCCTGTCGCGCGCGCCGCACGGGGTCCACCTCGGCACGCCTGCGAGGACGTGCGGGCCCGTGGGCCCCGCTCCTACCGTCGGGAGGACCCGAGACGAGGAGGAGACATGCGTCCCACCACGACCGGCACGACCACCCTCACCGCGCTCCGCGGCCGCGCGCGGCGACCTGCGACGGCCGTCGTCGCTGCGGCGGCCCTGGCCGGGGCAGTCGCCCTCAGCGGCTGCGCCGAGGACGCCGACGACGGGACCGTCCCCGAGGACCTCGAGGAGGAGATCGAGGACCTCGACGCGCCCGGCACCGACTTCTGAGCCGGTCGCCGGGCGTCCGGCCGGTCCCGCGCCGACGTGCGGGGGCCGCCGCGCGGGCCTAGCGTCCCAGCACCGTGCGGCCGGGAGGGACCCGGTCGCGGGGAGGAGAGCCATGCGCACGACACTCAGCACCCTCCGGCGCGCCCCCGTCGCCGCCGCCGCGCTCGTCGCCGCCACCACCCTCCTCGTCGCCGGCTGCGGCGAGGACGTCGTCGACGACGGGGTCGAGCAGGAGCTCGAGGACGCCGGCGAGGACCTGGAGGACGCCGGCGAGGACGTCGGCGACGCCGTGGAGGACGAGGCCACGGACGGCTGAGCCCCTCAGGGCCGCCTCGGGCGGGTGGCCGTCCCCGCGAGCAGCGCGTCGACCGACGCGGCGTCCGGCATGGACGGCACCGCCCCGGCGGTCCGCACCGCGAGGGCGCCCGCCGCGCACGCGCGCCGCACGGCCGCGTCGAGCGCGGAGCCGGCGGCGAGCGCCGCCGCCAGCGCCCCTGCGGCCGCGTCACCCGCCCCCGTCGTGTCCACCGCGTCCGACGGGGGCGAGGGGATCCCGACCTCGCTGCCGTCTCGGCGCACGACGAGCGCGCCCTGCGCTCCCAACGTCACCACGACGTCCCGCTGCCCCGCGGCGAGACCGGAGGCCGCCCCCGCCGCGTCGTCGGTGCCCGTCAGCGCCCGCGCCTCGGCCTCGTTGACCAGCAGCACGTCGACGAGAGCGAGCAGCTCGCCGGCCTCGGGGACGACGGGTGCGGCGTTGAGCAGGACCCGCGCGCCGGCCGTCCGGGCGCGCACCGCCGCCGCCCGAACGAGCGCGGGTGGCACCTCGAGCTGCACCAGAAGGACCCGTGCCGTGTCGACGGCGCGGGCACCTGCCGCCGTGAGGTCGACGCGCGAGTGGTTGGCGCCCGGCACCACGACGATGGCGTTGTCCCCGTCGGCCTGGACGAGGACGTGGGCCGTGCCGGTCCGGGCACCGCGCCGGAGCTCCAGGGCGTCCACCGCGACCCCGGCGGTCTCGCACGCGTCACGCAGCAGCGCTCCCGCGCGGTCGTCACCGACCGTCGCGACGAGAGCCGTCCCCGCGCCGGCCCGCGCCGCCGCGACCGCCTGGTTCAGGCCCTTGCCCCCGGGGTGCTCCACGGGGTCCGCCACCGCGAGCACGGTCTCACCCGCGCTCGGGACGTGAGGGACCCCGACGACCACGTCGAGGTTCGCGCTACCGACCACCACGACGTCCACCGGGCCAGCCTCCCCCCTGCGTCGGGTCGGCGCCCTCCCGGCCGGGAACACGGGCGCCGGCCGCGGCATTGCACCAGCACGTGAGCGCTCCCTCCGTGCACGCCGTCCACGAGAACCCCGCCTGGTGGCCGCCCTTCCAGGCCGCGTTCGACGCCGAGGGCGTCCCTGTCGAGCAGTGGCTGCTCACCGGTGGGGAGACCGTGGATCTCGGGGTCCCGCCTCCCGACGGCGTGTTCTGGTCGCGGATGAGCGCGTCCTCGCACACCCGCGGTCACACCCGCAGCATCGCCCACACGCGTGCGGTGCTGCGCTGGCTCGAGGGCCACGGTCGGCGGGTCGTCAACGGCTCCGCCGTCCTCGAGCTCGAGGTGAGCAAGGTCGCGCAGGACGCGGCGCTGCGGGCCGCAGGCGTGGAGACGCCCCGCACGGTCGTCGCCTTCGACCGGCAGCAGGTCCTCGACGGCGCGAAGGCGCTTGTCGCCGACGGCGTCCCCTCGGTGGTGACGAAGCACAACCAGGGCGGGAAGGGCCTCGGTGTCCAGCGCTTCGACGACCTCGGCGCCCTCGAACGCCACCTCGCCTCCGACGCCTGGGTCGAGCCGGTCGACGGGGTCGCGCTCGTCCAGGAGTACGTGCAGCCCGCCGAGGCGTTCGTCACCCGGGCCGAGTTCGTCGGCGGACGCTTCCTCTACGCGCTCGCGGCGTCGACCGCGCAGGGCTTCGAGCTGTGCCCCGCGGACGCGTGCGCGCTCGACGGCGGACCGCTGTTCCGGCTGCGGGAGGGGCACGTGCCGCCCCGGCTCGAGCGCTACCTCGCGTTCCTCGCCGACGCGGGCGTCGAGATCGCCGGCATCGAGTACGTCGAGACCGCGGACGGGCGCGTCGTGACGTACGACGTCAACACGAACACGAACTACAACCCGGACGTGGAGGCGGTCGCCCCGGCGAGCGGGCCGCGGGAGATCGCCCGGTACCTCGGTTCCCTGCTCTGACAGGGGCGTCGAACGGGTCGGGCCCGGCCCCCTCGACGAGGGGACCGGGCCCGGGTGGTGCGTGCCGTGCGTCGGCTCAGTAGGACGGCTGCGTCTGCGGGTTGAAGTCCTCCGCGTACTTGCCGGCCTTGCCGTTCGCGACCCGCGGGTCGCGGATCTCCAGGACGTCCAGGCCCTTCTGGATGTCGTTGGAGTAGATGTAGCCGTCGTAGTAGTACGCCGACCAGGAGCCACCGAGGATCAGGCGCTCGTCGGACAGCGGGCCGCGGTCGAAGTAGCCGAGCTCGACCGGGTTCGCGGCGTCGGTGAAGTCGACGACGCTGATGCCGCCCTGGTACCAGGCCTGGACCATGACGTCCTTGCCCTTGACCGGGATGAGCGAGCCGTTGTGGGCGACGCAGTTCTCGGTGCTCGCCTGCTCGCGCGGGATCTTGAAGTAGCTCTGGAACGTGAGCTCACCCGCGTCCGACAGCGAGTAGTAGGCGTTGGCGCCCTTCTCCGGCCCCACGACCGGGTTGCACGTCGCGCCACCGCCGCCGCCGAGCTCGTCGGTGAACATGACCGTCGAGCCGTCGTTGTTGAACGTCGCCGAGTGCCAGAAGGCGAAGTTCTCGGTGTCGGCGACCCGGTCGAGCACGACCGGGTTCTCCGGGTCCTCGATGTCCATGACGACGCCCTCACCCATGCAGGCGCCGGCGGCGAGGCCGAGCTCCGGGTAGGCGGTGATGTCGTGGCATCCGGCCGTCCGCGGGATGAGCCCGCCGTCCGGGAACAGCACGGGCTCGGAGATGACGGCCGCCGCCGTCGGGTCGTCGAGCGGGACCTCGACGATCGAGATCTTGTCGTGCGGCGGCTGGCAGTCCGCCAGCGCCGCGGTCGGGTTGTAGGACGACACGTAGACGTAGACGGACTCGCCCGCCTCGTCCGGCACGAGCGTGTGGGTGTGGGACCCGCAGTCGGTCTCGACCGACTTCACGTACACCGGGTTCAGCGGGTCGCTGATGTCCCAGACCCGGATGCCCTCCCAGTAGCCCGTCCCGGTCGCGGACGCCGCGCTGGTCGACAGCTGGGTGCTGTTGCAGCTGTCGTCGCTACGGAGGGAGTCGACGGAGAGGAACATGAGGTCGCCGTAGACCGTGATGTCGTTCTGGGATCCCGGACAGAACACCTGGAGGGCCTGCTTCGCCTTCCGCGGGTTCTTGATGTCGTAGACCGTGAAGCCGTTGTAGTTGCCGGCGAAGGCGTAGTCGCCCTTGAAGGCGAGGTCGCTGCTGAAGGAGCTCTCCGCCTCGAACGCCCCGTTCTTGGGGATGTTCGTCAGCAGGTGCATGTTCTTGCTCTTCTCGATCTCGCCGGGCGAGAGCACGTCGGCCGAGGCAGGCGACGCGAACGCCGTCATGCCGAGACCGACGGCGAGTGCTGCGACGGCGCCGAGAGCGCGCGCGCGTCTGCTGGGTGCAGCACCTGTCATGGATGACCTCCGGTGGCTGGGGTCCGTCCGGCAGGCAACTGCGCCTGTCGGACGTTCGGACTGGGTGCGGCACAGACTGTCGTCCCCCGTCGTCGTCCGAACAGATGACGAGGGTCACGAATCGATAACGATCCCGAACGACCGGTCACCGTGGGATGTGCTGGTCGCGGGAAGGCTGACGTACTCTCCGCTGCATCGACTGTCCCCCTACCGGAGACGCCTCCCGTGCCCTCGTCCGCCATGCCCCGACACGTCCTCCTCGCCGCCGCCCTGGTCCTCGTGGCAGCCGGCTGTGGAGGCACCACGAGCGACGCCGCTCCGCCTCCCGCAACCATCGAGTTCACGGCCGCGACGGACGTCCCGGTGCTCGTACCAGGGCGTCCCGGCGAGCCGACGACGACGATCGCGCCCGGGGAGACGGGACGTATGGAGAACATCGCAACCTGGTCGCAGGACGACGTCGACTTCCTCACCGCGATGGTCCCCCACCACGCCCAGGCCCTCGACATGGCAGCGCTCGCCCCGGACCGCGCCGCGGACTCCCGCGTCCGCAGCCTCGCCGAGCGGATCGCCGCCGCCCAGGGGCCGGAGATCGAGGCCATGCAGCAGTGGCTGCGGGCGAACGACCTGCCCGAGGCCGACGAGGACGACCACAGCCATGACCTGATGAAGGGGATGGCGTCGACGGAGCAGATGCTCGCTCTCGACGCGGCGCGGGGCGCTGAGTTCGACGCACTGTTCCTCGAGCTCATGATCGCCCACCACGAGGGCGCGCTCGACATGGCGGCGGACGCGGCGGACAGCCGCAACGTGCAGGTCAACGAGATGGTGCAGGACACGACCATCAAGCAGGGCGTCGAGATCGCCCGCATGGAGGAGCTGCTCGCCGATCTCGCCTGAGCGTCGTGCGGTCTGGGTCTCCTCTTCTGCACGACCTAGGGTCGAGCACCATGACCACCGTCGCAGTCGTCAGCGCCGGCAAGGCGGAGGGTGCCGGGCGGCAGGTCGCGGAGGTGGAGCGGGTTCTTCGGGAACACCTAGGGCCGGCTGACGCACGGGTCCGCGTGCTCGAGCGCGACGACGACCTGGCCCGGGCGCTGCGGTCGGACGCGTCGCGCGTCGTCGTCCTCGGCGGTGACGGGTCGATCAACAAGGCCGTCGCGACCCTCCACCAGCTGGGCCTGACCGGCGTGGACGCCGGTCCCGACCTCGGGCTCGTGCCGCTCGGGACGGGCAACGACCTCGCTCGGGGGTCCGGGATACCCCTCGACGTCACCGAGGCGGCACGACTGGCCGTCACCGGGCGAGCGCGTGCCCGGGCGCTGCTGCTGGAGCGGGAGGACGGCGGGGTGGTCGTCAACGCGGTCCATGCCGGCGTCGGGGCCGGCGCGGCGAGGACGGCTGACGAGGCGAGCGGGGCGAAGTCGGTCCTGGGTGGCCTCGTCTACAGCGCGGCCGCGGTCGCCGCGGGCCTGCGGGTCCGCGGGTGGCACCTCAGGGTCGAGGCCGACGGGGCGGTCGTGCACGACGGCCACGAGCCCGTGCTCATGGTGGCGGCGGCGGTGGGCCACACGATCGGAGGCGGCGCTCCCCTCGCCCCGGACGCCGAGCCGTTCGAGGGCGTCGCGCAGGTCACCGTGTCCCGGTCGACGGGCTGGTTGTCCCGTCTCGGCTACGCGGCCGCCCTGCGGGCGGGTCGCCATCACCTCCGCCGCGACGTCACGACGGCGTTCGCCCACCGGTCGGTGACCGTGTCGGCCGAGCGAGGGGACCGGTTCAGAACCGACTCCGACGGAGAGATCGCAGGTCCGTTCGCCCACCGGACGTGGACCGTCCTCGCCGAGGCGTGGCGGCTCGTGGTTCCCGACGACACGAACACACCCCCCGCGTGACGCACGGAAGGCCCGTCCTCGGGCGAGGACGGGCCTTCCGTGCGGGGACCAGGGTGGAGGTGGCGGGAATTGAACCCGCGTCCGACGGTGAACGACCAGGGCTTCTCCGGGTGCAGCCTGCTGACGAGTTTCTCGGCCCCAGCGATCACACAGGCAAGTCGCTGACGGGCTCAGTCACCTAGGTGTCGGACCGTCCCCGATGACGAGGAACGGACCCAGTGGCTCCCTGGTCGACGCCGGCTACCGGGACGGGAGCACGCCCGGGCCGACGGACTTCAGAGCTCGCTCAGGCGGCGAGCTGGAAGTCGCTGCGCTTGGAATCGGCAGCTATTGGTTTCGCAGGGACGTTAGCGAGATGACCTGCGCTTCTCGACCCGCTTCCCCTGGCTCGACGACCGCCGTCGAAACCTGTCACCCCCTGTGGACTTGTCAACGCACCCATCATAGCGAGCCCGCGCAAGCCCGTATCGCCGACGGGTGACGGACCCCGGCCACGAGCCGAGACGGTCGAGCCGCACCCGCGGCGGTCAAGCCCGTCGTCGCGGCCGGCTCGCCGTGAGCCGGCGACGCATGCGGCTCGTGCGAGCCGCCTCGTCCCGGAAACCACAGAGGCCGCCCCCGTGGGGGGCGGCCTCTGTGTGAAGTGTGTCCGGCGGTGTCCTACTCT